>JAGNBV010000145.1 GCA_018004645.1 Bacteroidales bacterium | reverse complement strand
CGTAAATCATCATTCGTTAATCAGTGTTCGATATTATAAAGGAAATAAATGATGTACGAATTTCGATTAACGAATATCGATTTTTGAAGTGAAGAACTACATCGTAAATCATCATTCGTTAATCAGTATTCGACATTAAAAAGAAAATAAATGATGTATGAATTTCGATTAACGAATTCAATGTAAGGCCATACTCCCAAAACCGGCACCGCAATTTGTCAGCAATGGGGTAAAGGTTATGCTTTTTCCCTTTTTCTTTTACAAAATATCCGTTAACTGTTCAAAAATGCATACTTACTGTTTTATGGCAATGGACACACTGCATGGATAGTATCATTGTATCAACCAAATACATTGTGTAACCTTTAAAACTCCAGGCCATGAAAACATCAGAAAAAAACCTCGATGACATCATTTTCGAAAACAGAAACAAAGACTACGGAGCTTATGTACTTCGCAGAAATTACAACAAAAACATGGTGTCGGCAATTATCATTGCCATAGTAATCTTCCTGTTCTTCGTTTCGGTGCCAATACTGGCAAATTATTTCAATAAGGGAAAGACGGTAACAACAAACTTTGACCCCACGGTAATATTCACCACCGATCCCACTGAAAAGCCCGTGGAAAAACTTCCTGAAGCACCTGCAGAAAAGAAAAAGCTTCCGGTTTTCAAAGTGCCCATTGTGGTGGATACCGATGATGAGATCCCGGACGACTTGTCAGATTTGGCCGAAAAAGCACAAAACACCAGCCCGAACGACACCCTGGCAGGAGATGTTGATATTCCTGATGAAAAGCCCAAACCAAGTGTAATAGATGATGATTACAGCACACCTCCGCCCACCGTGGTGGAAGAAATGCCTGAATTTCCGGGTGGCGAGGCGGCCAGAATAAAATTTCTCTCCGAAAACATCAAATATCCTCAAATTGCTCGTGAAATAGGTGTTCAGGGGCCTGTGTTCGTCACCTTTGTGGTCGAAAAAAATGGCAGCATCACTGGAGTAAAAATACTGAGAGGTATCGGCAGCGGATGTGACGAAGAGGCCTTACGGGTGATAAGCTCTATGCCCGTATGGAAACCCGGCCGTCAGAATGGAAAAGAAGTCAGGGTACAACTTAATATGCCAATACACTTCAAATTGCTGTAGTCGCTGACACTAAAATAAATAGTATCAAAAGTCCTTTGTGCCTCTTGTGGAAAAACAGGCAGTTGAACTACGAAGGGGCACAAAGTTTGTCTGGCCGGGCAGGCAGGCACGTACTAAGGGAAATATAAAAGCAGATTCAGGCTGTATTTATTTTTTATACAGCCTCTTTTTTTAATAAATGGGCATAGGTTTGGTGAGCCAGAGTTTCTGTCCCTGCCGCGGCTGGGTACCCTGTTTCATGCGGTTTTTCTTGTACAATTCTTTCATCTGAACGGCATACAACTGCGAGATGTCCTGCATGGTTTCTCCCGGCCTGGTAACATGAAAGTCAATGGCAGCGGATTTCTTTTTTGATTCGATATAGACTTTTGCGCCCGGCATCAACGGCTTTTTGTTTTTTATATCGTTGTACCTGAGAATATCAAATTCGGCAAGCCCAAAATAGTCCGCCACGGATTGATAGGTATCTTGCTTTTCAGCTATGATATATTTCACGCCATTGTTTACAAAAACTTCCCTTTTTTTATCCGACAGTTGAATATCGGGGAAATCGCCCGGGCCATTGTTTATCTCCCTGATCTTCGCTACTTTATTTAAACTGTCGGGAGTTCTTTTTACTTCTTTTTGCGGTGTCAGGGGCTGTTGGGCCGAAGACAAATTATTCGCTGCCAGGGCATCCGTAGTGCCAATTAATTGTCCGGAATCAAGTTTAAACAACAAATTTTCTTCGATGATCTTTATGAGCATCTCGGCATATTTAGGCTCGGTGGCATAGCCGGCTTTTTTCAGTCCGTAGGCCCAGGCCTTATAATCCATAATATCGAGGGAAAACAAACCGGTATAGTACTTCCGTGTGGTCAGAAAAAGCGAGTGGTCGCGGTAGGAGTCCCTGTCGGATTTGTATTTTCTGAAACATTCGTTTTCGGCGTCGTCGTCATAGTAATACTTTTCGCCGGTCCATTCCACCTTACATTTTATACCAAAATGGTTGTTGGCATTGCGGGCCAGTTCGCTGTTGCCGTTGGCCGACTCCAGTATCCCCTGGGCCATGGTAATACTTGCCGGTATTTTGTAAAGCTTCATTTCCTCAACCGCAATATGCTGGTATTTCTGAATATACCCGGCCACCGTCATTTTGGACTGCCCTGTAACATTCAGCGTCATCACCAATCCAACAAACAAAACAATATACTTTTTCACGCACAAAACTTTGTTCAAAAGTATTGAAGTTTTTGTTGCGGCTACCTGTTGTTTTTATGTAATTTTCCACATCAATTTGTTAAAACCATGGATCTGATAAAAAAATATTTTCCCGGCATAAGCGAAGAACAGCAACAGCTTTTCGGGAAGCTCGGCCCTCTTTACAAGGAATGGAATGAAAAAATCAATGTCATTTCGCGTCAGGATATTGACAACCTTTATCTTCATCATGTGTTGCATTCGTTGAGTATTGCAAGGCTGATACAGTTTGAGGCGGGCACAACAATTATGGAGATGTGGGCACCGGCGGCGGTTTCCCGGGGATACCGCTGGCCATTATGTTTCCTGAAAGTGATTTTTACCTGATTGATTCCATCGGGAAAAAAATAACCGTAGTGAATGAAATAGTAAAATCTCTTGGCCTCGAAAATGTTACTGCCGAACAAAAAAGAGCCGAAGAAGTGGATGTCAGCTTTGATTTTATTGTGTCGCGCGCCGTTACCAACCTCCCCGACTTTATCAAGCTGGTAAAGAAAAATATCAGCACGGAAAGCAGCAACGCCCTGACCAATGGGATACTTTACCTAAAAGGCGATGATGCCGCCGAGGAAATAAAAAAACTTAAAGCCGGAAAATTTATTTTTGATATTTATCATTACTTCCCGGAAGAATATTTCGAAACAAAGAAAATTATTTATTTGTACAACCTGTAGGAAGCGCCTGAATGGCCTGTAATTAAACCAAAGACAGCACGTTGCGATTTCTGATAATTCGCACAAACAGGCAACATAAAATTTTTGGCATCTATAATACACTCTTTGTAATTGAACGCAGCCCAAGCCACGAGGCCTGTTTCGCTTCACTGAGATAGTAACGAATGGAAACGAAGAATAATTTTTATATTCAACATACTCAAAAACAAATAAAAGCATTTATATTTGAATAAAATTTAAATACAACCGACATGGCAAATTCCGATAATTTAAAAAAATTCACAAACCTTTATCAGGTATCTAAAACATTGCGCTTTGAACTGATACCACAGGGTAAGACATTAGAGCATATTGAAAAAAACGGCTTACTTGAACAAGACGAGCACCGGGCCGAAAGCTATATCCTTGTTAAGAAAATAATTGATGAGTACCATAAGGCCTTTATTTCCGGCGCATTGGAGAATTTGAAATTAAATTATCTTGATGACTATCTGCATTATTATCAAATTCCGAAGAGAAGCGAAGACGAAAAGAAAAAGTTTGATGAAATGCAAACGAAACTACGCAAGCAAATTGCCGATTCCTTTACAAAACATGCAGCCTATAAAAACCTGTTTGCAAAAGAACTTATAAAGGAAGATTTGAAAGCCTTTGTTCAGACCGACGAGGACAAAAAACTGGTGGAAGAGTTTGACAATTTCACAACATACTTTACCGGCTTTCACGAAAATCGTAAAAACATGTATTCGGCAGAAGAAAAATCTACGGCCATCGCTTTCCGACTGATTCACCAAAACCTTCCTAAGTTCATTGATAATATGAGGACCTTTGAAAAGGTCGGGAATTCGCCTGTGAAAAACAACTTCCCGACTATTCTTTCAAATGAAGCATTAGGTCCGATTGTTCAGGTGGGTGCAGTAGAAGATATGTTCACAATGGAATACTTCAACGAAACCCTCACACAAAAAGGCATTGATATATACAACCAACTGATCGGGGGATATACACCCGAAGACAGCAAAGAGAAAATTAAAGGACTCAACGAATATATTAACCTGTATAACCAGACCGCAAAAAAAGAAGAACGCATCCCCAGGCTCAAGCCGCTTTACAAGCAGATACTTAGCGACCGTTCAACCGCTTCGTACATTCCCGAACAGTTTGCAAACGATAACGAGGTACTGGAAAGCATTGAAAAGTTTTATCAGGAGATCAACGAACATGTCCTGAATAAAAATGTGAAAGGTGAACATTCCCTGAAAGGCCTGCTGGAAAACTTAGGCGAATTTGACCTGCATAAGGTTTTCCTGCGGAACGACCTGAGCCTGACGGATATTTCACAAAAAATGTTTGGCGACTGGGGATTTTTTCAGAAAGCAATGAACTCTTGGTATAACCTGAATAATAAAGGGAAAGCGCAACCCGGAACCGAAAAGTACGAAGAAGAACAGAAAAAATATTTCAGAAATCAGGACAGTTTTTCTGTAGGTTTTATCAATGACTGCCTGTTGCTTACGGACAACTCCGGAAAAAAAACTTTGGAAGAATATTTTAAACTTTCACTCGATGGTACTGATGAAACAGGAAAAACCGAAAGCCTGTTTGTCCGTCTCGAAAACAACTACAATACAGTAAAAGACCTGCTCAACAATCCTTACCCGCAGGACAAAGACCTGGCTCAGGATGAAACCAATGTTGATAAGATAAAAACTCTGCTCGACAGCATCAAGGCTGTTCAATGGTTCATAAAACCCCTACTCGGCAAAGGAAATGAAGCTGAAAAGGACGAACGTTTTTACGGAGAATTTTCGGATTTGTGGACTACGCTTGATCAGGTAACCCCGCTATACAACAAGGTGCGGAATTATATGACACGCAAACCCTATTCTACCGAAAAAATGAAACTGAATTTTGAAAACTCAACCCTGCTCGACGGATGGGATGTAAACAAAGAAGCCGACAATACAGGGATAATCTTCAGAAAAGACGGGCTATTTTATCTCGGAATAATGAATAAAAAGCACAACAAGATCTTCAAGAAAGAATTTAAAATTACGGAAGTGGCATTCTATGAAAAAATGGAATATAAACTGCTGCCCGGTGCCAATAAGATGCTTCCAAAAGTTTTCTTTTCAAATTCCAGGATTGCCGAGTTCAACCCAAGCAATGAACTGATGGAGCATTACAAAAATGAGACACACAAAAAAGGTGAAAAATTTAATCTTCAACATTGCCATGAACTGATAGATTTTTTCAAAACGTCTATTGATAAACACGAAGACTGGAAACAATTCGGATTTCAGTTTTCAGAAACTAAAAGCTATGAAGACCTGAGCGGGTTTTACAGGGAGGTGGAAAAACAAGGATACAAAATAACTTTCAGCAGGATTCCTGAAACGTATATGGCCGACATGGTGGAACAGGGCAAACTCTATCTGTTCCAAATCTACAACAAAGACTTTTCGCCATATAGCAAGGGAACTCCCAATATGCATACTCTTTATTGGAAAATGCTTTTCGACGAAGACAACCTGAAAAATATTGTTTACAAACTAAACGGGCA
>JAGNBV010000144.1 GCA_018004645.1 Bacteroidales bacterium | reverse complement strand
ATAAAGGATATTCATGTTTAAAATAATAAAAAATACTTAATTTTTAGAGGAGTTTGAAAAGAAGTTCTTAATTTTAGACTGAAAAATTATAAAATTGACCAAGAATAACTTCAAAAAGGTAAACTTTTATAAGAAGTTTATACTTTTACTGAAAATTTTGATGACTGTATGGACAGACTCTAAATATATCTTCCGTTCAAACTAAAAACTAATTTGAAACCGATTCTATTATGCTCCCCAGGTTTGTGGTCTCTGCAGAAAAAGAACCCGGTGAACTATCAGGACTACAACCCATTGAATTAAAGGAAAATATAAAAAGCCTGGGTATTCAAAAAATCGGTGGAGCATGGTGGCTTGTAGCAAGAGGATGATATCAAGACAAAAATATCGCTGTTTTTTATCGACTGCGTAAATCCGGGAATACGCCTAGTCTTAAACATAAAGCAAGAAAAGGCCAAAAGAACATGATTATCTGTAGTCAAAAATATGATTTTATGAAGTGTACCCCAGTTATAGGTGTAGAATTGTTTTGTTATTGTGAAGGTTTTCCCCCACCCAAAGGCACCTGTAGTACTGATGGTATCGGGTCTGTCCATGGATGGATTAAATCTCAGCTATGGTCTCGGTCGTTTGTTGCGGCAATGAATCAGGATAAGTTGTCCACTGTTGTTGTTTTTCATGGAAGTGGCTCATTTCAGGGCATGCAATCGATCAGCACCCTGGCTATGATGGCATCCCAGATGTAATTGGGCGGACTGTTGAGGACTTCGTTATCGGGGCTGTACGATTCCCAGAAATTGTGGTTTTTCGCAAGCTGGGTTTTCACGGCGAGCATCATTTTGGCTGCCAGCTCGCGTGCAACGGACTGATAGCCATATTGGCGCAAACCATCGACAACCATGTAATCCCAAAGCAGCCAAACCGGCCCGTTCCATTTGCAGCAATAATCCACATCAGGACTATACCAGTCGTCGAGAGCGGAGAGCGTGGGTACTCCATATTTGCGCCAGAAACGGGTTGTGTCCGTAAGGTGTTTTACCAGAACTGCCGCCCTAACACTATCCACTGCCTCTGCCCAAAGGGGAAGAAATCCGATGATTTCCTGGCGTTTAAGGTCGCGGTTCATAAAATGAAATTCATGGGTATGTTTATCCACATGATAGAAAAATTGAGTCTCATTATCCCAGAAACGTTCGTTGATAAGATGTTGCAGATTTAAGGCCAATGAATCCCAGTAGATTTGCTCATCTTGCAAATTCAACATGGCAGCCATAGAAGAAAGACATTTAAGCTCTTTAATCACCATCAATGAAAGGTCGAGGCATTCGAGTTCGTCGGAGATGTCTTCTTTGTCGATGTCGAGAAAACGTTCTTTGGAAACCTGGAAAATAACGTTATACCAGTCCCTGACATTTTCGATCAGGCCATAGGGTCCCCATTCGAAGGTTCCGTCGCGGTCGGTATCGCGGTTTTTGTAAAGCCACACCACATATCGCGCACCGGAGCGGTAAGCCTCTCTGAGGAAAGCCGTATCGCGGCTGATTTTAAATACTTCGAGATTAATCCAGTTGAAAAACGGGGCTGAAGTCGTAGGCATACCTTTATGGGGATAATCCTGCTTTCCCCGCGGGCCATGACGATAAGCGATAAGGCCTGAAGTGTCCTGCTGTTCAATATACACCCGCTGAGATTCCATTGCTGAATAAGGATCAAGAAAAGCATAATCCAGCATAGTAAGACTTTCGTGCAAGACCTGATGCCCGTGTCCCCATCCCCACAAGGGTTGTCGGGAAAACACATAATAATTATGGCTGGTTTTCCCTTCAGGAGGAAGCATACATCCCCGCGCCAGGTTGAAGGCACCCAAATAAACCATTTTATCTTCAGGGTTTGTAAAATGAATGCGGGGGATTCGTGAAAATAATCTAACATTATCATCCAGAAATGGCTGAAGGCTTGAATTATTCAAAAAGGCAATCTGGCGAAAAATTTCTTCAGGACTTTCTTTTATATCCTGCCAACCGCGATAGTAACGCAACCTGACGCTTTGTCCCGGTGCTAGCTTGTATTTATAATGCATGCAAATGAAATCAGTCCAAACTCCGGTTATCATGTTGAGACTGTCGTTATGAATATTGGCAGCATAAAAATCGGTTTTCATGCAATTGTAAAAATCGGCCATGTTGCCGGAATAACTTCCATAAGAGTTTGGAGTCGAGGATCCACCGAAAATATCGCGGCAATTGCGGGGATATTTCCCATTTCGGTACAGATTGCTTATAAGGCGTTTGTAAGTTTCGTTATGAGTAGCAATCAATGAAAAATGACCAGCATCGTAGCTCTGACAAAATAAACTATCGTTGCCAAGCTCCAGGACCGGATAAACCTCCACAAGGAGTGAATCGGGCCCACCATTGGTCATTTGGATTTCAACCACTGCCAGGCTGCTGGAATAAACCAAAAATGCCTGTTCGACATGCAGATTAGACCAGGGTTTGTATTCAAGCAGAGCCATATCGGGAAAAGAAGCATGAATTACAGGTTGTTTATAAAATTCAGCAATAGAAGGAATTACGACTTTGTTGACTTTAAATATATGAAAAAAACGGCCTGCTTGATCTCCCTCAAAATCAATAGGACTGCAGGAGCTGTAATAATCCATTTTATAACCTTTATCACCGTAAAGCCGGCTTCGTTGCATAGCGGCTGTATAGGTAGTGTATATTGGACTCTTAGCTTTTGCTTCGATTTTCAGGTATTCATCATTCACGTGATAGAAAGTCTGAGCTAATAAAATTTTTCCAGAACTAATAAATAACACAAAGACCATCAATAATATATATCTCATAGTAATATTATTTAAAATTTTAATTGATTTCAACGAAAAGTAAAGCATGGTTAAAGATTTGTAAAAATATTGACTTCTTATTAAACATATGATTTTCAATATAATTTTAATTAAAATAATGTTCTTTGTAGGGGTATTGTGAAGGGTATTTGCAAACGATTGCGGTTTGTGTGAATACAGAATAACCCATTTTTTGTATTCATTGGAATATAAAGTTGTAAATGATACACTAATTTCGCTAGGTACAATTTTGCTTTATCAACCTCAATCACAAACCAAAATTAAAAAACATGAGAAAATTTTTAATGCTGCTGAGCCTTTTCGTTATGGGCAGCCTGATATTGCAGGCACAGACCCTCACGGTGAAAGGGCGGGTAACATCGAAATCTGACGGTAGTCCGCTACCGGGTGTTACCGTAAAAGTGAAGGAAGTGCCCGGCAAGGGTACCGTGACTGATGTCAATGGCGAATACAGCTTATCGGTAGACGCCAAACACACCCTCGAATTCTCGTTTGTAGGCATGACGCCTGTAAGCGTGAAGGTAGAAGGAAAGTCGGTTATTAATGTTGAAATGGAAGAAGCCGTAACTAAACTCGACGAATTAGTGGTAGTAGGTTATGGCGTACGAAAGAAGAGTTTGCTAACAACTGCTATTTCGCAGGTAAGTGGGGAAGAAATTGCAAAAGCCCAACCCTTGCGGGTAGAGCAAGCCCTTCAAGGACGTACACCAGGTGTGCAAATAATACCCAATAGCGGTCAACCCGGTGATAAACTTACCGTAAGAATCCGAGGAGCAGGAACCACAGGCGATGCCGATCCTTTGTTTATTGTTGACGGAATGCCAGTAGGTGGTATTGATTACCTGAATCCCAATGACATAGAATCGGTAGAGATTATGAAAGATGCTGCCTCAACAGCTATCTATGGTGCGAGCGGCTGCCTACATCAATCCCGGCAGCATGTGGATTGACAACTTCCATCGAAATTTCTTGTTCTTCCATTGCATTTTAGTGTTAAAAAAAGTGCTCTCAGGAGATGTACTTTTGGCAGAGTAAATATTTTGAACGGGGTTTCCGTATGAGCGGAACCGCCACTGAAATCATCGCAAACATCTCAACCAGGATTGCTGCACGTGCTATGATGCAACAGTTTAAAGATCGGCCTTACAAAGAGCTTCGCAAAGATACTGTTTGAAATGTTTTGATGCCTTGTCATTAGCTTCAGAAATCAATGGTTCCGGTATAGGGAGGATGGCTGCTAACGTCCGATGGTATGGTGTCGTGAGGGATTGCGAAGCAATTTCTTATCAGTTTACACCGACCTTTTTTACGCGCCACAAACGATCGCAAACTGCTGAAATCTGCAGGCACTATACCATGTGTTAGGCTTTCGTGCATTATTGTTTTAGTATTTCAATCAAGTTTCTGTTTATATATAGTGTTTCTCTTCCAACTTTCTGTGATTCAACAATTCCAATATCCTCTAATTCTTTCAAATATCGTGAAGCGGCTTTCCGCTCGACTCCCAACCTATTGACTACAAACTCAATTTTTGAGTATGGCTGTTCAAATAATAATTCCACAAGCTCTTTTTTATAAACTTTTGGTGCTTTTTCCTGAACTTTAACTATCGTTAAATCAAGTTGGTCTTTGATATTTATAATCCGTGTGATTGTGTCTCTTGAAGTACTTTCAACAGCCTTGAGCATAAACATTATCCATTCTTCCCACTTGCCTGTTTTGTTTGTTTGATTTAGAAGTCGGTAATATTCTTGTTTATTGTCAATAATGTATGAACTAAGATATAATATTGGCACATCAATCAACTCATTAAGTATCAGATATAAAATATTCAGAATCCTGCCTGTTCTGCCATTTCCGTCATAAAAAGGGTGAATGCTTTCAAACTGGTAATGCAATATTGCCAGGTTAATCAATGGCGATAAATCATCCTGTTGGTTGAAATGATTAATAAAATTGGTCAATAAATCAAGTATTTCAGCTTTGTCCTGCGGCGGGGTATAAACAACCTCCCCTGTTTTATCGTTTTTCAACACAGTCCCGGGAGTACTTCTAATGCCGGCAGTGTCATCAACTAATTCCTGTTGAATACTTACAATGTCGTTAACTCTCAAAAATCCTTGTTTTTTTACAAGGTCAAATCCATGAAATATTGCTTTTCGATAATTTACAACTTCTTTTGTTTCTGCCGATATATTAGTTCTGTTAATAGTCAAAGCTTTGTAAAGCTCATCCTGTGTTGTAATAATATTTTCAATTTCAGAGCTATCCTTAGCTTCTTGAAGCACTATGGCATTAATCAACATTGTCTGGTTGGGAATCGTTTTTGCAATCCCTTTCAATTCAGCTAATGCAGATGTAGATTTATTTGTTTGTCTAAGTATCTCAATAGTCTCCACCTTTTCTCTCAATGGTGGTAGTTTATCAAGTTTGTTATGTGGTGCATTTTGTCCCATATTATTTTTCTTTGTCCCAAAAATACAAATTATGGTACAAATATCAATGTTAGCAGTGTCTTTTTTGCATGAAGCCTAACGTTTTGCGGCTTGGCGATCGTGCGGGATTTCGGAGCACAAAACTGTCAACCTGCCACTAAAGCCCACTAGGAGCAATGCGCTTGAATTTAAGCACGTCACCCCGCCTGACGCAAAGCACCTATGTAAAAGCAGTAAATTGAGTCCATCATTAATTTTAACCTGTAGTCTGCGTTATGCAGCTACCAAAATTTGTTATTATGAAACATCAATTTACTGCAAGTCCAAAGTTATACATTGGC
>JAGNBV010000037.1 GCA_018004645.1 Bacteroidales bacterium | reverse complement strand
CCTGCTTTACAGCACTATCCACGTTGCCATAGCGTCCCATTTCACTCTCCAGCGAAGAAAATACAAACATAGTGATCCCAAACCCGATAATAATCATGGCCGGCATAGCAATAGAGGCCAGCACTTTGTTCTTGATATCTTTTACCTTGCGGAACAACGCCCACACCACAATACCCGGAAATAGGGCAACAAAAATATATGGCTTTATGGAAAGGATGATTAAGCCATTTAACAAAGACAGGAGAATATTGACCGGAATCTTTTTCTTTCGGAAAAAAATCATATAAATATTATACACCAGCCAGCCCGAAGCAGCAAAAGTATATGTATCTTTCATCACTCCCGAACCCCAGAAAAGCAATGAAGGAAAGAAAAGTACCGCAATAGCCATCTGTTTCATGAGATGAGGAAAATAATCGGTAAAAAACAAATATAACTTCCAGACACCCAAATAAGAAAAGGCTGCAACCAAAACGGTTGTAGGCATATATGAATTCATACCCAAAGTGCTGAAAATACTTGAAATGTAAATAACAAACCTGGTCTCCTCGCCCCTCCACATATGAAATGCAGGATAACCCGTTTCATTATTAAAAAAGAAATATAATGACTGTTCCCATTCTACTTTTTCCAATATTACCATCCACCATTGTTCAGAATCTTTAAAATACAATTTTGACACCGCCATACTACTCGTTATATAATCGCAGGTGTCGCCCCAACCATAGTATTCGGTAAAAATCAATAAAAAAATCAATGAAAACAATATTTTTGTTGCCAGCCCCGCAAAATAATATTTGTATGCAGGGTTATCTTCAATCTTTTTCTTTTGGTGCATAAAACCAAAGGCCAAAATCAGAATTATTAACACAGGAGTATAAAAATAATCACCCATATCAAATATTACCCAGTCAATACCGTCTATCAACTTTAATATTACCATGTTTCTTACTGCCTGTCGTTTGGTTGTTTACCAACAAAAATAAGCATTTTTTTCTGCTCAAAACATCTTATTTTAATGCCGGCTGCCTTAAGTGCCCGCCCGTGAAGAAATCCCCTAAGGGCAGCCATAATGTATCCCTCGTTACATCAATAATTTTTTTGAATTGTTACCGTCTTTATTTTTGCTTGGCATATTTCATTATTTTTGTAAAAGCAAATTTATTGACAACGACAAGCAGGTTGTTTTCTGTTTGCTCGTTTTGTTTCCTGAAATTGGCTGAGCATCCTAAAATCCCCAAAAAATGAGTATTGAAAAACTTAAAAAAGACGATTACATTCATGGAGGAACTCAAAAAGACTTCTATGATGAAACCCAACGTGAGTTTTGCCACTGTCCGCTGTGCAACGCCGATGAATACAGTGTTTTGGGCTCTGAAAGAGGGCTATCTGTAGTAAAATGCAACAGCTGCAAATTAATTTATACCAACCCCCGCGCCAATAATGCACAGGAAAATTATTTCGGTGATGCCGATACTTTTTATAATGAAGCCCGCTTGATTTTTAAAGGAAAAAAAGTTCATCATCGCGACCGCAATTATGAGTATGAAGTTAAAAAAATTAAGAAATATAAAAACAGTGGAAAACTCCTTGATGTCGGCACTAATATGGGGTTTTTCCTTAGAAAAGCCAGGGAGGCCGGTTTTGAAACCGAAGGGGTAGAGCCCAGCCCTGCCTTAGCAAAAATTGCCACCGAAAACTGGGGACTGAAAATTCATAACTCATTTCTGGAACAAGCCACCCTGACCGAAAACACTTATGATGTAATCACGCTGATAGATGTTTTTGAGCACGTTACCAAGCCCAAAGAACTGCTGAAAAAAAATTACTCCCTGCTGAAGTCTGATGGAATATTGGCCATCAAGGTGCCCAACGGCGATTACAACCATTTTAAAATGAAACTGGGCCAGCTGAGCGGAAGGGGCAAAAAAATGGATATCTGGGATTGCTACGAACACGTGGTGCACTACACGCCGGCAACCTTCCGCAAAATGGCAGAAAGCTGCGGATACAAAGTAAAAAAATGTTTTATCCCCCTGCCTATTCACTCTCCCGTATGGGCCAACTTAGTGGGACATTATTATCAATACCCGTCACCTTTTATTCTCGACTGGAAAAGAATTTTGTTGAGAAACATTTTCTATCATCTCGGTAAAATTGAGTTGGCTCTCCGTGGCAAAACCCGCTTTGGCCTCGACCTGATGTTCATTATCGAAAAAAATAAATAAGCCCCATGGCATCAGGGATTACCAACAATTTAAAAAAATTAATACCAGAAAACAAGATTGTCCGGTTTATCATTGTTTTTCTTCTGCTGAATTCAAGTCACAAATGCAACTTTTTGGTTTAACAAATTTATAGAAAAATATTCATTTGGCGTTAAGTAATTTAATTTCTTTCTTGGACGATTGTTTAATATATCCTGAACCATCTCAACATCTTTATCTGTAATACATTCGAAAGATGAACCTTTCGGAAAGTATTGTCGAATCAATCCATTCGTGTTTTCATTAGCTCCGCGTTCCCAAGAATGATAAGGTCTGGCGAAGTAGAAATCAATGCCCAAGCCTTGACTTATTTTTTTATGTTCTGCAAATTCTTTTCCATTATCTCCAGTGATGGTATGTGCTAGTTCTTTATAAGGATGTAAAACTTCGATAGCTTTTTGTGCCAGTTCTTCAGCATTTTTCCCATTTAATTTTGCAATCCAAACCATACTACTCACTCTATCATTAATAGTCAATAAAGCTCCTTTATGATTCTGTCCTATCACAGTATCAATTTCTAAATCGCCAAGCCTTGTTTTCTCTTCAACAATAGCTGGTCTTTTCTCAATACCAACTCTATCCTTTATGATCCCCCTGGTATCTTTAGCATTACCACGTTTACGATATTTTCGTCCTTTTCGTCTTAAATGAGTGTGGAGATTACCACCTTCCTTTTTGTCAAACCAAACGTACTGATAGATGCGCTCCGTACTTACGCAAGTAATCCCTTTCAATTTTGTTCTTCCTACAATTTGTTCCGGACTGTAATCTTTGATTAACAATCCATCAACACACTGCTTAACATCTTCAGTAAATCGAATATGTTTGGGCTTATCTTTTTGTCTTTGATCATATTTACGCTGTGCTAAATCACTCTTGTAAATACCGCTGCGTTTATCGCAGTTTCGCTTCAACTCCCGACTTACAACAGACTTGTCTTTTCCTATGGCCAAGGCTATATCTTTCTGTTTATACTTTTGCCTTTTCATTACCGAAATTGTATACCTTTGCTCTACGGTTATGTGTTTCATTTTGCAACTTTTTTTGACGAGGACGGTGTAAAATAAACATTATCCATCAGGACAAGGGGAAAGAATCTTTCTTTCTCTTTTGTCTTGAAAAACAATTATTTACTTATCCTCTTAAAAAGTTGCATTAATTACTTGAATTTAGGTCTCATTTTCCTCCCCTGGTATTTTATCGACGATTATATGCAAATGGCCAGGTATGGGCCATTCTTCGTTAATCTGTGGTTCTTTGCCTATCACCTGTTATTGAAAAGCCTGATGTTTTTGAGTGTCCACCTTACAACACTTTTTACTGATGTTCCTATCACCACCACCTACCGGGTAATCGATCTGGGCTACTACGGCTCCTTGTCTATCGGTCGGCCATGCCTGTGCGCAGATGTGATGATGTTGCTCCTTGCCTTTGTGGTAGCCTACCCTGGCCCCTGGAAGAAAAAACTCTGGTTCCTGCCTTTGGGTCTGGCTTCCATCCACCTGATGAATGTCCTGAGGATAACCGCCTTGTGCCTGACAAAAATCTACCATCCGGAATGGATGCACATCAACCATACCTATATCTTTAACATGGTTGTTCTGGGATTTACATTTTTGCTGTGGGTACTATGGATAGCCAAAGTCTCGCCAGATAATCCAAAGAAAACCATAGCCGGCAATAATAAAGAAAATCAAAACGCGAAATAAACCAGGATCGCGTTAAATGATAAGGGAATAGGTTCAATAATGCGCACCCTGAACAAAATATGACCGATATTTGCTCAAGTAAGGGTTTTTTAAAAAAAATATTCTACTTTTGTCGCAAGGTTCTAGTGTTTTTTTTCTTGCCACTTTAGCTCAGTTGGTAGAGCGACGCATTCGTAATGCGTAGGTCGTGGGTTCGAGTCCCATTAGTGGCTCTAATGGAGGGTATACTTTATATTCTTTTTAGCAATAAGCTTAACAAATATTACATCGGTTCAACAAACGATATTAACAGACGTTTGTATGAGCACAATATCGGACATTCAGTTTTTACCAAAACGGGAGTTCCCTGGAGTCTGGTTTTTTCTAAACCTTTTGACTCCCTTGAAAACGCCAGAAAAGAAGAACGCCGGATTAAAAAGTGTAAAAGCCGAAAGTATATTGAAAATTACGTGAAATCCGCGGTAGAGCATCCCGACACGTAAGTGTCGGGAAGGTCGTGGGTTCCCTGCCTGCCAAGGCACGCAGGCAGGGAGTCCCATTAGTGGCTCTGATGGAGGGTATACTTTATATTCTTTTTAGCAATAAGCTTAACAAATATTACATCGGTTCAACAAACGATATTAACAGACGTTTGTATGAGCACAATATCGGACATTCAACTTTTACTAAAACAGGGACTCCCTGGACTTTAACATTTTCAAAAAAATTTCCTTCTCTTGAACTTGCCCGAAAGGAGGAACTTCGGATTAAAAAGTGTAAAAGCAGAAAGTATATTGAAAATTACGTTAAAGCCGCGGTAGAGCATCCCGACACGTAAGTGTCGGGAAGGTCGTGGGGTTCCCTGCCTGCCAAGGCACGCAGGCAGGGAGTCCCATTAGTGGCTCTAATGCAGGGATTTCTTTACATTCTTTTTAGCAACAAAATTGACAAGTATTATGTGGGCTCTACCAACGACTTGGAAAGGCGTTTGTATGAACACAATATAGGTCATTCAGTTTTTACCAAAACGGGAGTTCCCTGGAGTCTGGTTTTTTCTAAACCTTTTGACTCCCTTGAAAACGCCAGAAAAGAGGAACTTCGGATTAAAAAGTGTATAAGCCGAAAGTATATTGAAAATTACGTGAAATCCGCGGTAGAGCATCCCGACACGTAAGTGTCGGGAAGGTCGTGGGTTCGAGTCCCATTAGTGGCTCTGATGCAAGGGTTTCTGTACATTCTTTTCAGTAATAAAATTAACAAGTAAATAGTTGGGGCTTTCTCTCCGCACACTATAAAAGAATTCACTCCAAAGGACAATCCAGGCAAAATTCTTTCCTGCCGCATTTTTTGCAATGTGACCCGCGCCACACACTATCAAACTGCTCCATTAAAGGGCCTATCAGTTGTACATCATCGGTTATAAATCCGTTTTCAAAATTTCGGTTATGTTCACTTTTTGCACCCATGCCTGCACCGGTAAGATTGGCGCTACCACAATAAGCAACCACACCATCGATGATAATCATTTTGAAATGTACACGCGGACACAAGACCCTCTCCAGTCCTGAAAACAATTCGGGATATTTGTCAAAGTCTTTACGAAAAGCCGGTCCCGGCTCTTTGGCATGGATAAGCCGCACCTCCACTTTTTTTCTTATCAATGCAGCCAATATCGCAAGAAAGGGCACCATATCCGTTCGGCGGGCTATGTACATGTCCTTGATGTCGGCGGTGCCGATCCAGATAAATTTTTTTGCGGAAGAAATTTTTTCCAGAATAAATTTATCGTAAATCTCCTTGTCGAAAAGCAACTGAAACATAGCGCCTTATATTTCATGCAAATATAGTATTAATCACAAATTACGCAATAGAAAGGCAGTGAACTGGGGCGTAGCGGGTGGAAGTATAAGTTTTGAAACGGTTTTTTTGTTTGAATTGCGAAAGTTGTTTATTTACAATAAAATAATCTCTGCCGGCACTTCAAAAAAATGATTGGATCGTGAATTAATCCGGAACTATTAACACCAAAAAGCATAATTTTGCATTCACAATCCACCGCATCTTTTAATTCTAAAGAACAATTCTTAAATGAATAAACGTTTTGCAATAATCCTCCCATTATTCTTTGCACTCACACTCATCGCGGGTATTCTGGCCGGGAAATATCTACTCCCCGGCGCCGGCAATGCCACATCGCTTTTCAGCGGGAGCCATTACAATAAACTCAATGATGTGATGAATTACATCGAAAACGATTATGTAGATACCATCAACAAAAGCAAGCTGCTTGAAAATGCCATCTCGGGATTGCTCGAAACACTCGACCCTCATTCTGTTTATATCCCTGCCGAAGAATTTAATGAGGCCAACGCTCCGCTGGCAGGCAATTTCGACGGCATAGGCGTGCAGTTTCGCCTGATCCGCGACACGATTGTGGTGATAAACACAGTGGCTGGCGGCCCATCAGAAAAAGAAGGAATCCATGCCGGTGACCGTATCGTCAAAATTGACGGAAAAAATGTAGCCGGAAAAAAAATTACCAACGATGAGGTAATGAAAAAACTAAAAGGCCCGCGCGGCACCAAGGTTAAGGTGGGCATCTTCCGCAGAGATGAACACAAAATGATGGATTTTATGATTACCCGGAATGTCATTCCCACGTATTCCGTAGATGTAGCTTATATGGTAAACGGAAATATTGGTTATATTAAATTGAATACATTTTCGGCAACAACAACTGACGAAGTCTATGATGCCATCTCATCCTTACTTTCTCAGGGAATGAAAAAGTTGATTTTTGATGTTCGCGACAACGGTGGAGGATACCTCGATGCGGCCATCAACATTGCCGACCAGTTTTTGCCCGACAAGAATATGATAGTGTACACCGAAGGATCACACCGGGCACGCAAAAATAATTACTCGAAAAACGGTGGCCTCTTCGAAAACGGCAGTCTGGTGATACTTATCAACGAATTTTCAGCCTCAGCCAGCGAAATATTGGCCGGCGCCGTTCAGGACAACGACAGAGGAACCATCATCGGCAGGCGGTCTTTTGGCAAAGGACTGGTTCAGGAACAAATCAAACTCCGCGACGGATCAGCCATACGCCTGACTGTTGCACGCTATTATACCCCTACCGGCCGCTGCATACAAAAGCCTTATTCCTCCGATATTTACGAATATTATATGGATTTCTATAAAAGCCTGCTCGATGAAGACTCCGAGGCAAGCGACAGCCTGAACTTTAATGATACCGTGAGGTATAAAACACCAAAAGGAAAAATAGTGTACGGCGGCGGCGGCATCATGCCCGACATTTATATCCCCAACAAATCCGAATTTGTTTCGGCATATTATCGAAAAATTCTCAGTAAGGGCAGCCTGCTCAGCGATTTTGCCTTCGACTATGCCGACCAAAACCGCAAAAAACTGAGACAATATCAAAATGCCAAAAACTTTGTTGCCCTCTTCCAGATATCTGATGACCTTTTTAACGACTTTGTTGCTTATGCAGCATCAAAAGGTGTTGCGCGTGACGACGAGGGAATAAAGCCTGCGGCACCCCGGCTGAAAGTCCTGCTTAAGGCCAATATAGGCCGTAATATTTTTGATGATCTGGCATTTTATCCGGTATATTTACAAGATGACATTACCTTTAAAAAAGCCCTGGAAGTACTCAAATAAAAATTTCTTTTTGGAGCAGAACACGAAAAAGTTTTTGTTTCACAAACCGTAAAAACAACCTATTTTTGCAGACGAAGACTTTCACGTTATGTTTAATTTTTTCGATAAAGTTTTTTTCCTGAAATTCATCAAATTCGGTGTGGTGGGCGGCTCCGGGGTTTTGGTGGATTTCGGCACTACTTATGTGTGCAAGGAATGGTTGAAAATTCCGAAATATATCTCCAATGCCATAGGTTTTACGGTGGCTGCTTCCTGGAATTATATCTTTAACAGGATATGGACCTTTGAGAGCAAAAACCCCGAAATAGCCTGGGAATTTTTCCGGTTCTTCAGTGTTTCTCTGGTAGGCTTAGGCATCAACACACTGATACTTTGGCTGCTGGTAAGCAAATTTAAAATGAATTTTTACCTGTCAAAACTCTTTGCCATCGGCGTGGTAATGATATGGAACTTTGCCCTGAATTTGTTGGTTACCTTCCGCTAAAAAAAACAATCTGAAAAAAAACTCCGAAAGGGCAATGCCCTGCCTGATGTTATTCCACTTCCTTTTTATTACTATCCTCATCTTCGTCCCACACCACATTGAACTCGTATTTTTCTTTTGGTTTCTGACCTTTTTCTTTGGTAATAACCGTGTCTTTTTTAAACCACCCGAATTCGCGGTTGAGTATTTCTTTCAGTGATTCTTTTTCTTTTGCCAGGTTGGTCTTTATGTTGGCCTTGTACCCTTCCTTGTCAATGGTATGATACACGGGCTCATCGACAGTGCCGGTTATGCGGAAAAAATACCTTTCTTTATGCAATCCGTCATCGGTAATAACCCCGATATCTTCAGCCTGCATGTTTTTCTCCTTCACCGTACCCAGATCCGACAACAACACGCTCAGATGATAATCTATCTTCTGATCAAAACCGTGTGTTCCGTTCACCTGAAAATCAATGGCGTTGCTGTTGATCTCCATTGTGGGAATCTGGATGACCTCATTTTTAATTTCTATGGTGTTTTTCATAGTTTCAAATGAAACATTTTTCAGGTCGCGGCCTTTGAGGTATTTCGACAAACCGCTGAGAGGTTCATAATCAATGAGGGCTCCGTTTTCAATAACAATATCAGCCTTGGCATAAATAGTGGGTTTTTCCACCTTAAATGTCGAAGACCACACCGAAGCAAACTGCAATGTGGCAGAAA
Source organism: Bacteroidales bacterium (assembly GCA_018004645.1). Taxonomy (GTDB): domain Bacteria; phylum Bacteroidota; class Bacteroidia; order Bacteroidales; family CAIWKO01; genus CAIWKO01. Next base: position 18,557 of record JAGNBV010000037.1, on the reverse strand, counting down.
GCTGGCCTTTAAGGTTTCGTTCCTGCAGGCTGGTCTGCCCGAAATTCTCCAACTCTCCGAAAAGTCTCCGAATGTCCACTTTTTTTATAGAAGCATCGCAACTGATAAGAAGCTTATCCGGAGCGGCACCATCCACCAGACCTGAAAAAATTATGTTCCCGTTCATCGCCTTCAACGAAATATCATGTGCCACAAACTGCTTGTCTTTCATAGTTACTTTGCCCGTGATGTTGGTGGCAGTAAACTTTTTAAAGGTCAATTTCCCAACGTCAATCCCCAGGCTGAAATCAACATTTTCGGGCATCTCCATTCGATAAACCGTGTCTTTTTTCCCCGAAGAATATTCAAGAATTTCGCCCAAATCAATGAAATCGGAATGAAAACCGGCATCAATTAACAGGCTTTGATTTTCGATAAAAAGATAAGGAATGATATTTTTGAACTTGCCCCTCATCGTGAAATCCGTAGCCATATATTTGCCACTGAATTGCCCGGTTTCAATATCATTATTGCTGAAGGTAAACAGGCCGTTAAGCCCCGAAAAATTGTGCCTTCCGCCTTTAAGTTCAATGCCGGCATCCTGTACTTCGAGAGTTCCTGTAGAAGTACTGGCTATAAAATCCCTTACCGTGAAACCGTCGGGGCGTTCGATAACACCTTTGATATCTGTATTCAAAAGGATTTTTCCCGAAGCCGACTGCACCGTATCAGTTTTCACAAAAAGGAAAATATCTTTAAGATCAAGGCTGGCTGCAAGTTTCAGGGCTATCTCTGGCTTGATAAAATTTTTTATCTGGATGCTGCCCGCAATGTTGCCATCATTTAATTGTGATTTAAAGCCCCTGACGGACAGGGTTGTCGTGGCTTTCTGGTGGCCGGATCCGTTGGTGAATTCCGCATCGAAACAAACATGGCTTAGCGTAATGGAATTTTGTTTTTGTATGATGTCTCCGTCTTTTAAGCCAAAGGCAACGGACACCAGTGGATTGGTTTTTTCCCCGGTATATCCTTTTACCAATGCGATGAAGTTAAAATCGCCCTTAAATTCATAATCGCCCAACAACTCACGGTACCGTGACGGCAACTGGTTAATGAGCGATTGAATTTTCATCTTTTTACCTTCCACGCGCAAATCCAAAAGGGTGTTGCTTTCGGCGTAATTGATAGTGCCCGTGATATCAAACACCAGTTTGCCGATATCAATGCCTCCTTCTTTGAATGTTACATAATCGTTGCCGGAATTCACATAAAGGATTACATCAAGGTCGGCCGGCTGATTTGCCAGGTAGATATCCTGCTCCAGTTTTATAAGATACACAAACACGCGGCCGTCAATATTCAAGGTATATTCCGTATCTGAAAATTTGCCCTTCAGGATAACATCTCTGGCAAATACTTTATAATCTTGCTTTCGGCCATAATCCACGTAACTAAGACCCATATCGTCCAGTGCGATTTTTTGAAGGTCGAGGGCAAAATCACTTGCCGAAGTGTCAGCGGATGGCTTCCAGAAATGATAATTGTCACTGCGGTTTTTATATATCTTTATGCTAACATTTCCCTCTTCGGCCTCAATTTTTTTTATTTTATACCTCCCAAAAAGTATATCCAGTATGCTGAACTGCAGGCTCAGCGACGATGCCTCCAGCAGAATACCCTTAGGCTTCTGCGTTTTTATGGCATCCATCACTTTCACATTACTAAAACTTACCGACGCATAGGGAAACTTCCTGAAAATCGAAAATTGAATATCGTTTTCAACATCCTGCACCACAATCTCGGTGTTCAGTCTTTTGTTAAGTTCGTTGATAATAATACGTTTTACGGTATCTTCATAAAAAAACCCCACAAAAACCCCTGCAGCGCCCAACACGGATAGCGTGACCAATAGCGTCACTATTGTTTTCTTTAAACGTTTTTTTAATTTCGGGTCTTCAAGCCGCTGTTTCAGGGGGATCACAATAATCTTTTTACAAAATTAATACTTGCTTATATAACAAAACGATTTTTTTGGGGTTTATTATTCACAATAGAAGTTTTATATCCTCCGACAGATTATCAATAATACCAAATTGAAATATCAATGAGCTCAATAGGGTGATTGATGCCATGATTTTTCATAGTGAAAAACCACATTTTTCACATTTTTCGCCACAAAAACAAAAAAAAAGTCTGCTAATGTCTATTTTTTGTAAATTTGTTAATAAATCCCGGGCAGGGATTTCTATGGTTTTATTTATTTAATATAATTTTGTAAAAAATTCTATGAAAAAATATGTTTTAAGTGCCGTAATGATGCTGTTGCTGACCTTGCCGGCACTATCACAGGACAAAACATCAGTACTAAATAAATATTCCCAGTCTATTGCCGTTATCGTATCCGATGCCGTGCCGGTGGGCTACGGATTTTTTGTTACCAATGACATTCTGGTTACCACCATTAATACCATAGGCAGATTTAAAAATGCACAGGTATTGCTGAACAACGGAAAATACTATGATGTGCTCGGTTATACTGCCTCCGATGCTGATTACGATCTGGCGCTTCTGAAAATAAACTACGACAGCGCCAGTCCGGTCATTTTGAACTCCCTGAATCCGGTGATTGGTCAAAAAGTTTTTCTTGTTAATAAAACTACTGAAAACGCCCTGGATTTAGTAGATGCCACCTTATCAGACATCAAGGATTTTGGTTATGTAAAACTATTATCGGTGGAAGCCCCCGAACAGATAAAAATATCCGGTATGCCGGTTTTTGCTCTTTCTGGCAATGTCATTGGAATGGCTGTGATGCCCATTGTAGATAACCCGGGAATCAACTTCTCCATACCTGCCGAAAAAATTGAAAAGCTTTTGGCTTCGCAAGAAGAAATAAAAAAACTAATACTGCTTATGCCGCTTTATGAGGACATTAAAGTGCGTTCTCTGACCAACGGAGACAAAAGTGTGGCAGTAAAAGAATTTTTGGATCAGGGCTTGCTGAGGTACAAAAACAGAGATTATAAAGGCGCCATTGAAAAATACAATATGGTAATCCGCATAAGCCCAAATGATGCCGACGCCATGGTTTTCAGAGGGCAGGCTAAATATATGCTTATGCAATACAACGATGCTATGGAAGATTTTAACAAAGCCATCATTTTGCAGCCCGAGTTTGCCGAAGCATACGACCTGCGCGGCCTTTGCAAGGCAGAACTGGGCGATATAGACGGCGCATGCGACGACTGGTGGCAATCTTTCGAAAAAGGTTATAACCCCGCCTTCAAATTGCTCGAAAATTTCTGCGACCTGGAAAAAATGAAATAAAAAACAATTTACTGCCGTTTATAAAAGATCATTATCATAGTTCCGACCAAAAAATCTTTTATTCCTGTGGATGGCAAACGGCTTTTTTTTCTGATTATCTTCCTGCTGAACAGCACATGGTTTGCATTTTCCCAAAAAATTATTCCTAAAAACTATTTTATCCCGCCACTCGATATCAAACCTTATGTGTCGGGCACTTTCGGTGAACTCCGCCCCGATCATTTTCACTCGGGCCTTGATTTTGCCACACAAAACAAAACCGGACTTAATGTTTATTGCATCGCCGATGGCTATGTTTCACGGATAAAAGTTGCTGCCGGCGGCTACGGAAAAGTTATTTACATCACCCATCCGAATGGTTATGTATCGGTTTATGCCCACCTCAACGAGTTCAATGTAGTGGTTGAAGATTACGTAAAACGCAAACAATATGAAAAAAAATCCTTTGAAATAGAACTTTTCCCCAACCGTTCTCTGTTTCATTTCAAAAAAGGTGATATTGTCGGCTATTCAGGGAATACAGGCTCTTCATCCGGCCCGCATCTGCATTTTGAAATACGCAACGAAATCACCGAACGGCCTATAAATCCGAGACTTTTCGGCTATCCCATCCCCGACGAAACAAGTCCCGGTATATTTACCGTTTGTTTGTACCCCAAATCACCAGGCAGCAGCGTGGATAACAACAAACAAAAAGTTTGCTTAACCGTGGAAAAAAAGGGGAGTTCATATCAGCTTGCCCATAGTGATACACTGCGGGTATCGGGCGGCATCTCGTTTGGTGTAGAAACCTATGATCAGCAGTATTCGTATGGAAAAAATGGCATTTATTCGCTGGAAATCCTGATCGACAGCACTCCTTTTTTCAAAGTTTCTTTTGATTCCATAGATTTCAGCGAAGGCCGCTACATCAACACCCTGATTGATTATCCTGAATATGTGGCCAGCCGTAAAAGAATAATACAAACTTATATCTCCCGGGGAAACAGGCTTAAAATGTATGCCTCCGGCGATAACCGCGGCATTTATTTTTTTTCCGACACCCTGCTCCATACCGTCAGGATAATCGCATCAGATTTTAATAAAAATGCGTCATCACTCACATTCCCGGTCAAATCTGTCGCGCCGGCTGACAGCGAACCACAAACTCCGGAAAGCACCCTGCCCCTATTCCGTTTTGGACTTAAAAATCATTTTGAAAACAAAAATATCATACTCGACATACCCTCCACCGCCCTGTATGATTCACTTTATTTTGAATACGACCTGAAACCCCGCACCAAAAACACCTATTCGGGTATTCATCAGGTACATAATTCTTATGCGCCACTGCACACTGCCGCCACACTGATGATAAAACCCGACAGCATCCCCGGCGACACCGTTTTTTCAAAACTCACTCTTGCCCGTGTAAACAGTAATTATTTTTCTTATGTAAAAAGTAAACAAACTAATGGATATTTTTCTGCCAAAATACGCCAGTTCGGCAATTACGCCATTGTGGCCGACACCACTGCCCCTGTAATTAATCCCATCGGCAACCTGAAGGACAGAAAAATTTTATCGGGCGCAACAATTTCCTTTAAAATTTCTGATGATTTTTCAGGCATCAATACCTACACCCTCACCATTAACAGCGCGTGGGTGCTTGCCGAATACGACCCGAAGAAGAATCTGTTGACCTATATTGCCGACCCGCAACACTTTACATCAGGCATAAACAATCTTGAACTCAATGTTACCGACAACCTCAACAATAAAACCGTATTTAAAACAACCCTGCTTTTTTAGCCCGAATTACGTAATAGAAAAATTCCCGTCGAATTCTGTTATTAAAAATTTGGTTTGATTATTGCGAATACTCCAGGAAAATTTATTTTTGTTTTAAAATTTGACATCATGAAAAAATCGGCTTTCATTTCTGTATTTGTTATTCTTTCGGCATTTTTTGTAATGCCCGCCATTTCGCAAACCGCCACCATGCCTATTGATGAGGACACCAAATTGATTACCTATAAAGAAGTCGTGTGGCAGGAAGGCGAATCTGCGAAGTTATATACTACCGCCATTTCCTGGATAAACGCCAATTACAAAAACCCCAACGAGGTTACCTCCGTGCGGGAGCCCGAAAACGGCAAACTGGTGCTAAACCCGCGTTTTAAGATATTTAATGTGGACAAAAAAGGTGTGCAAACCGACGGTGGAATCATCAAATACACGTTAAAGCTTGAATTTAAACCCAACAGATATCGTTATGTTTTTACCGACTTCAACCTTCAGGCCGTATCAAAATATCCCCTGGAACGCTGGCTCGACAAAAAAGACCCCCAATACACTCCGGCCTGCGATAATTATCTTTATCAGGTAGATACCACCGTTAACGGAATTATTAAAAGCCTCAAAAAAGGTATGGTTCCCAAGGTGACGAAGGTTGATGAGTGGTGATTTTTCATATTTTTTGTCAGTACTTAGCGGATTTTACATCCGCTTTTTTTATCTTTGTACAAACTAAGACCTATGAACAATATCTCTGAATTTATTCGCAATATCCCCAAGGCAGAACTTCATCTGCACATCGAAGGCACTTTTGAACCTGAACAAATGTTTGAGTTTGCCGCCCGTAATTATATCACGCTCGAATACCACAACATTGAAGAGCTCCGAAACGCTTATCAGTTCAGCAACCTGCAGGAGTTCCTTGATATTTATTATACCGGTGCTTACGTATTGCGCAGCGAACAGGACTTTTACGAGATGACGATGGCATACCTGAAAAAAGCTGCCGGACAAAACATCGTACATACCGAAATATTTTTCGACCCGCAGACACATTTGCACAACGGCATTCCATTCGAAGTGTTTTTCAACGGAATTTGCAAAGCTGTAACAGACGCTGAAAAAATGCACGGCATACATACAGGTATCATCATGTGTTTTCTGCGCCATTTAAGCGAAGAGTCCGCATTCAACACCTTAGACCTGTCGTTGCCATTTAAAGATAAAATTCTCGGAGTGGGATTGGACAGCTCGGAAGTAGGAAATCCTCCCGAAAAATTCAGCCGTGTATTTGCCAAAGCCCGTGACCTGGGATTCTTAACCGTGGCCCATGCCGGTGAAGAAGGCCCGGCGGCATACATCAGAGAGGCGCTGGACTTGTTGAAAATAGATCGTATCGACCACGGCAACAACTCCAAAGACTGCGAACTGTTGATGAATGAAATTGCTGAAAGACGAATACCCCTGACGATGTGCCCCCTGTCAAACCTCAAACTAGCCGTAGTAAAAGACCTGAAAGACCACCCCCTCAAAAAGTTTCTTGACAAAAATATTGCTGTTACCATTAACTCCGACGACCCCGCTTATTTTGGGGGCTACCTCAACGAAAACCTGATCGCCATCCAACAAGCGCTTGACCTCACCCACGACGATATCGTAACCCTGGTAAAAAACTCTTTTGAAGCTTCCTTTATCAGCGATGAGCAAAAAGAAAAATACCTGCAATCGGTGGATAATTTCGTAGCAGAATTTGTTAACAACTGATTTTCCTGACAAATAACAAAAAACATATTAAAAATCTCTCCCAGGAGGAGCTGGTTGTTTTTATTAAAAACGCCGGGGAACAAGCCTTCCGGGCTAAACAAATTTCGGAATGGCTCTGGCGTAACCGTTGTGTATCGTTTGACGAGATGACAAACATTTCCGCCTCGCTTCGCGAACAACTGAAAGAGGCGTTCATTTGCAGCTCCATTCAATCTTTTGACGAGTATGTGTCAGCCGACGGCACCCGAAAATATACCCTGCTCCTCACTGACGGCAACATCATCGAATGTGTGCTTATCCCTTCCGATACCCGGGTAACAGCCTGCATCTCAAGCCAGGCAGGATGCCCGCTGGCATGCGAATTTTGCGCTACCGGACAACTCGGCTTCAGCAGAAGCCTCGACACCAGCGAAATCCATGATCAGATAATGTTGCTGATGAATTTCTCAAAAGAAAAATACCAAACCGAACTGGATAATATTGTGGTTATGGGCATGGGAGAGCCACTGCTGAATTATAACAACGTGATGTCAGCCCTCGGAAAAATTTCAGACAAAAACCTTCTGAATTTTTCCCCGCAACGTATCACCCTGTCCACAGCCGGTATCGTAGAAGGCATAAAGCAAATGGCCGACGAAAACAGTCCTTTCCATCTGGCCCTGTCGCTGCATTCGGCCATCGAACACAAAAGAAAATCGATGATGCCCATAGCCAGAAAATACACGCTGGAACAACTGATAGAAGCATTGAGATATTATCACAGCAAAACCAACAACAGAATCACTATTGAGTACATTTTGTTTGACAAACTCAATGATACTCTTGAAGACGCGGAAGCCCTGGCGGCATTTTGCCGGAATGTTCCGGTAAAAATCAATATCATTTCCTACAATGCCACTGCAGGAAACATTTACCGTAAAAGCAAAGCAGCAGCAACAACCGCCTTTATAAATTTCCTGAAAAACAAAAATATTATTGTAAATTTACGTGCCAGCAAAGGCAACGACATTATGGCTGCCTGCGGCCAACTGGCCATGAATAAAAACAAAAATAAATTATGAAAAAAGAAATCACGTTACAGCAAGTCAAGGACTCCATCAGAAATGTACCTGATTTTCCCAAGCCGGGAATACTTTTCAAAGATATAACCACCGCGCTGAAAGATCCTGACATTTTCAATTACATAGTGGATACTATCGCCGGCTATTACAAGGATTCAGGCATTACCAAAGTAGTGGGGATAGAGTCGCGTGGCTTTATTATGGCAGGAGCGCTGGCCGCCAGGCTTAACGCCGGTTTTGTGCCTATCCGCAAACCCGGGAAACTCCCCGCCCCTACATTTTCAAAATCATATACCCTGGAATACGGCGAAAACATTCTGCATATACACCAGGACGCCCTTGAAAAGGACGATGTGGTGCTCTTACACGATGATTTGCTTGCCACCGGAGGTTCGGCCCGGGCTGCATCGGAACTCATACGCCTTTTCCCAATAAAAAAATTAAAAATTAACTTTATCTGTGAACTTGGATTTTTAAATGGCAAATCTATTATTGATGACGATATAGAAGTATTTTCTCTGGTAACCTACTAGGTATAAAGTAGTGAAAACAAATAATTTACTTGTTTGCTACATAATTTTTATATATATTTGTATAAAAAAACAACTATGCTGAAAATAGAGAAAATTAATTTGGAAAAATTGGACAATGCTGCTGACAAATTACGTTCGCTGGCACATCCCATGAGAGTGGAAATCATTCAAATGCTGCACACTCACAAAAAAATGAATGTTACCGAAATCTATAAAAAACTAAAGATTGAGCAGGCCTCAGCGTCGCATCATCTGAATATCCTTAAGATCCGCGGCATACTTGAATCACGCAGGTCGGGAAAAAAGACCTATTATTCGATCAGAGAAGATGCGGTGGCCAGGATTATTGAATGTATTGAGCTCTGCTCCTGAAAAGCATTGTCCTGGTTTATTTTCTTCCGAAGTCGGCAGGAATCTCGCCCCAGATATCTGTGCGCCATTTCAATACCCTGTTTGGATAAGAATTAGCCTTCAGCCATTGTTCTGCACGGCTTATCAAATCAAACAATACGGTGTTTTCAGGCGTTGGGGCCAGTTTGGTTTTGGCGTGATGATCCTTAACCCATTTTATTGCCGTCATGCTATCGCTGTATATCGGAAGGGTACTGTTTTGCTGTTTCAGCAGGGCAAGGGCGTGAACAATGGCCAGAAATTCGCCGATGTTATTGGTGGCATCACGAAAAGGTCCCTGAATAAATAATTGTTGTTTTGTGGCCGTATCAACACCACGATACTCCATAACCCCGGTAACGGTATTCCATGCGGCATCCACGCTTACAGAAACCCATTCGGGCGGCATAACGGCGCCGTTGTTGTTACCTGGTGCCGTATTCTTTTTTTTGTTGTAAATATATTTTTTATAATCTCCAGCAAAGGCGGTTTTGGCTTCCTTCATATCATCGAAACCCTTGTAGGCGGCGCCTTCAAATTTGTCCACCTGCTCTAAGCAATCAGCCCAATTCATGTAAATGCCGGGTTTTCGGCCATGCCACACCACATAACATTTAGGTTTTTTCATAATTTTGCTCTGCCGTATTGCGTTTTTAAAAAACAATGTAAATTTACTCTAAATATTTATCTGTAATGGGAAAACAAAAATATATCATTCTATTATTGCTGTTGGGACTCATGTCGTGCTCGCACAATAAAATCTATGAAAAATACATAAAAATAGAAAACCGGAACTGGAAACGCGACCAGATTATCAAATTTGAAGTGCCTGTTGAAGACACTGTGAGTCTTTACAACGTAACGCTGGCTATCCGGCACACTTCATATTACACCTATGCCAACATCCGCGTAAACATGATGATCAACTATCCTACGGGGGATATGCGCGTTAAGGACTACAACATCCTTGTCAGAAATACCGATGGTTCTTTTCTTGGCGACGGCGTCGGCGACCTGTGGGATGTTACTCACCCGGCACTTGAAGGGGTAAGCTTTCCTTTTAAGGGCATCTATGTTTTCGAAGTCCAGAATGTGATGCCCCTGATGGCAACGCCTGATATCATGGACGTGGGCCTTATAGTGCGAAAATCGAAAAAAAAGATTGAAACAACTGAATGACCATATAAAAAACATCCTCGCCGCACTGCCCGACAAACCCGGTGTATATCAGTTTTTCAACAGTACCGGGACTATCATCTATGTGGGCAAAGCCAAAAAACTGAACAAGCGCGTCAGGAGTTACTTTAAGGATGAGTCGTCGATGACGGGCAAACTCACTGTGCTCGTAAAAAAAATTGCCGACATAAAATACATTGTAGTTGACAATGAATACGAAGCCCTGCTGCTCGAAAACAACCTGATAAAAAAATATCAGCCCCGCTACAATGTATTACTGAAAGACGATAAGACCTATCCCTGGATATGCATCAAAAAGGAACGATTTCCACGGATATTTTATACCCGCAACATTATCAGGGACGGCTCTGAATACTTTGGACCATATGCTTCCGGGCGCATGATGAATACCTTGCTGGAGCTGATATTTCAAATTTTCCAGGTGCGTACCTGCAACTACAACCTTACCGAAGAAAACATAAAACGCCGAAAGTACAAGGTGTGTCTCAAATATCACATTGGCAACTGTAAGGGCCCCTGCGACGGTCATCAAAACGAAGAAGACTACAACGAGACCATCGCCGGCATCAAAGAGATTATCAAGGGGAACATCAATGCCGTGCAACAACAGCTAAAAAAAACCATGAGCACTTTTGCCGATGGGTATGAGTTTGAAAAAGCACAGATTGTAAAAGAAAAAATAGAATTACTCCAAAGATACCAGAGCAAATCTACCGTGGTAAATCCCGCCATCAGCAATGTGGATGTGTTCAGCATCATTGATGACGATAATACAGCTTATATCAATTTTTTAAAAGTGGTGGATGGCGCCATCGTCCAGGCCCATACCGTGGAGCTGCGCAAACACCTTGACGAAACACCGGTTCAGTTGCTCGAATACGCCATCACCGACCTGCGGGACCGAATGAAAAGCAATTCCGCCGAAATAATTGTCCCCATTGCCTTAAGCATTGATTTCCCGGGAACAAAAATAACCGTCCCGCAAAAAGGCGACAAAAAAAAGCTGCTCGACCTATCGGTAAACAATGCAAAATACTACAAGCTCGACAAAGAAAAACAAAAAGAACTTGTCGATCCCGACAGGCATGTTACCCGCATCATGGAGCAGGCAATGAAAGATTTGCACCTGAACGAACTGCCCGACCATATTGAGTGTTTTGACAATTCGAATACGCAGGGAAGTTTTCCGGTAGCCTCGATGGTGGTTTTTAAACATGGCCGCCCCGAAAAAAGCGAATACCGGCATTATAACATTAAAACCGTGGAAGGCCCCAACGACTTTGCTTCCATGGAAGAGGTGGTCTTCAGACGTTATAAAAGACTGCTCGATGAGAACAAAGCCCTGCCCAAACTCATCGTGGTGGACGGCGGAAAAGGGCAACTAAGCTCGGCCCTCCACAGCCTTGAAAAACTGGGCTTACGCGGGAAAATCGCCATCATAGGCATCGCCAAAAAATTGGAAGAAATATATTTTCCGGGAGACAGCATCCCGCTGTATATCGACAAAAAATCAGAAACACTGAAACTGATACAACAATTGCGCGATGAGGCACACCGTTTTGGTATCACGCACCATAGACAAAAAAAACAAAAAGCAACCGTCAAGTCCGTTTTATCAGATATCGAAGGCATTGGATACGAAACCACACAAAAACTTTTACGGAAATTCAAATCGGTTGCCAATATAAAAAAAGCATCGTTCGAAGACCTGCAGCCGGTGGTAGGGGCACAAAAAGCAAAAATTATTACTGAATATTTCAATAAAAAGGATTGATATTTGCAGTCACCGAATATTGATGTTACTTTGTACAATATTTTAACATAACCGGATATGAAAACATTGAATCTATTTTTTACGGCAGGCCTGGTATCCCTTGTTTTGCTGTGTGCCTGCAAAACCAACAAAAACAATATGAGCACCACCTCCACCCCATCAGAAGAAAACTCCCCTGCCTTCAGCATCGCCGAGAGCAACAACCGGTTTGCCTTTGACCTTTACAAAAATATCAGTACCAAGCCCGAAAACATGTTTTATTCGCCCTACAGCATTTCCACGGCCATGGCCATGACCTATACGGGAGCCCGCGGAAACACCGAAAAACAAATGGGTGCCGTCATGCACTTTCCACCGAACAGCATGGATTTTAACAACCAAAACAACACCGGGCTCAAAGAAATCAACGCACTGAACGACGGCAACGCGTTAAACACCTACACCGCAAACTCTATCTGGGCGCAAAAAGATTTTAAATTCAAAGAAAATTTCATCGGGGCGCTAAAAGACAGCTACCTGTCATCATTGCATACCGTGGATTTTATTAAAGAAACGGAACAAAGCCGCTTACTGATCAATAAGTGGGTGGAAACAGAAACCAAAGAAAAAATCAAAGACCTGATACAACCTGGCCTTATCGATTATCTTACCAGAATGGTTTTGGTGAATGCTATTTATTTTAAAGCCGATTGGGAAACAGCTTTTGATGGAACGCTTACCAAAAAAATGCCTTTTTTCCAGGATGAAACCAAACAGGAGTCATGCGATTTTATGTTTGCCGAAAGAGATTTCAAATTTTACGAACAGGAAGACGGACTCAAAGCCATTGAAATACCATATTCTAAAGGAAAAATGTCGATGCTTGTGATACTGCCCAAAGATATAAACGGCATCTTCGGTCTGACAAAAGAAACCGGCCCCGACTGGTACAATAAGATTAACAGCGGCCTGGCTATGAAAAAAGTTAAACTTTGGCTGCCTAAATTCAAGACGACTTCTGAATTTGAATTAAGCGAAGTGCTTCAGCAAATGGGCATGAAGGATGCCTTTACCGATAATGCTGATTTTTCGGGCATGACCGGCAAAAAGGATCTTAAAATCAGCAAAGTAATTCACAAAGCTTTTGTTGAAGTCAACGAAGCCGGCACCGAAGCTGCCGCTGCCACAGCCGTGGTGATGCGGGTAAAATCCATGCCCGTAAACCAACCCGAATTTAAGGCCGATCATCCCTTCCTCTTCATCATCAAAGAAAATACGCAAAACCGCATCCTGTTCATCGGCAACATTTTTAATCCGGCAAAATAACACCATGGCGGAGTGCACACCCATACAAACCACCGGCTGGAGTGACTACGAGCTTATCGACACGGGCAGCTATGAGAAACTGGAACGTTTCGGAAACTATTTTTTATCGCGCCCGGAACCCCAGGCCTGTTGGAACAAATCATTGACACAAGCCGAATGGGAAAAACTGGCCCATGCAAAATTTGTTAAGACCACAGGTAAAGAAAACCTGGGAGAAAAAGGACAATGGCATATCCTGAAAAAAATGGAAGAACAGTGGTGGGTAGGTTATGTGTACAAATCAATGAAATTAAAGTTCCGGCTTGGGTTGACCGCATTCAAGCATGTGGGCTTGTTTCCCGAACAGGCCGATAACTGGAATTATATTTTTGATTCGGTTTCCGAAATAAAAGAAATTCATCCCAGGGTCCTGAATTTATTTGCTTATACAGGCGGCGCTTCGCTTGCAGCGCGGGCTGCCGGAGCCGAGGTGGTTCATGTTGACTCCGTAAAACAGGTTGTCAACTGGTCGCGCGAAAACATGGAAGCAAGCGGGCTTGACGGCATACGATGGCTGGTGGATGATGCCATGAAGTTTGTAAAACGTGAGGTACGGCGCGGAAACAAATACCACGGAATTATCCTTGACCCACCGGCCTACGGCCGCGGACCTGACGGTGAAAAATGGGTGCTCGAGGAACAGATCAATGAATTAATTAAAAACTGTGCTGAGTTGTTAAGCCCCGAAAAAAGTTTTTTGATTTTAAACCTTTACTCCATGGGGTTTTCGGCCCTTGTTGCAGAAAACCTTATCTGCGATTATGTAAAGAATATAAAGACAAAAGAATTCGGGGAATTGTTTTTTGCCGACCATAGTGGAAAAAGGCTTCCACTCGGGACTTTTTTCAGGATGAAGAGTTTATGAAAATCGTTTTTTCATCAAAAAGTTTTGCTTTTCCAAAACGCCAGCCTACCTTAAATCCAAGTTGCACTGATAAAAATATCCCTCCGTCTTTGAGCTTTATAGGCGGATCATAATACTCTTTAACAGATCCTTCATGATGATATTCTATATGCTCGCTTCTGCTGACAACACCACCTCTGTACATCATGCCTATTGAAAAAAAAGCATTGAATAAAAACCTTTTTATTTGTGGGGTTTGAACACCCAGGATCATATTGAGATTAACCGCAGCGCTTTTTTCACTTTGAATCGCATAAGAAGATATGTGGTAATAATCTGAACCATCGGCATCCAGAAAGATCAATTTGTCAGTATAGTAATAGTAGCGAAAACCAAGCTGCGGGCCTAAATACAAATGTTTCTTTTTCGAAAGAAAAAATTTGGGAATAACTTCAAGGGAAAATCCTTTACGATAAAGATATGACTGATCAAACATGGTAATGTGTCTTCCCCTGATATTAGTTAGTGTTGTTAAAAAATATGCAAAGTCATAACGGCTGGCGCCTGGCTTTGCATAAAGAATACCTGCACCGAATTCAACACAGAAATTACGCTTAACCGGCAATTCAAAATTAAGGTTGATTTCGTTGGTGAGGTCTCTGACAAGATTTGTACTTATGCCGTAACGCAACGGACAGGTATCGAGTGCCGCAAACATATTTTTTCTCCGTTGTATTTTTTTATCCATATCGGTAGCATATTTTTCTGCAGAAATATGTTTATAAAACGGATCGTTATGTTCCTTCGCTTCTTTGAGAAATTCCGTTTTGGAATGTTTTTCGAATTCCTGAAAGCTCATAACGCGAAAGAGCCCCGTGCTGTCGGATTTAACAGAAACGAACCTCTCCCGGTTTTTAGAAGGAATAAAAGCAGCCGGCCCGGATAATGCCAGGCTCTTTATATCGGCAGGAAAAACAGTATCTGAATCTACCAGTAAAAAGCCGGCAGTGATTTTTAAAATTTTGGATTTGTGTAAAACACCATTAGGATCAATCCACCCAAAATCATTCCCTGCTTTAAATAGTAAGCACTTGTTCGTCATGCCCGGAGCTGGAGTTGATGTCTGAAAAACCACAACCGTTTCTTCCGGCAAAAATGGCTGGGCTTTTGACAAAGTATGAATCGACAAAACTGCAATTAAAACAATTAAATAATTTTTCATTGAAAGCCATTTATTTAATACCTAATCTGCATTTCTAAATACTCTTACCCCTTTTTTCATTTAAAAATTAAACAAAATGTAATATTAGTAATTTTTTTTAATTGAATACGACTTTTTTCAATCTTTCAATCCGAGGAGTATAATTATCTAACACGTACCAGATATTCATGAGCCGCCGTATAGACTTACTTTCCTGACATTTATCAAAAAGAAAAATTCATGAAAAATATTTTGGCCGGAATATTTTTTTATTGTTAAAAATTTTTTTATGTTTGAGCTGTCGTTAATTTTTTATTAATATTTTAATATTCAATAAATTGTTTTATAAATCACTGAATTATGGCCGCATTTATTTATGAAAAACCTTTTCAGATTGAAAAAGACACCACCCGATACAGGCTTTTGACAAAAGATTATGTTGAGCTTGTTGATGCAGGCGGAAGAAAAATACTCAAAGTTGATCCAAAAGGCATAGAGCTACTTGCCAAAGAAGCAATCTTTGACCTTTCATTTTTTCTCCGCACTTCCCATCTGGAAAAGCTTGCCAAAATCCTTGATGATCCCGAAGCCACCGACAACGACCGTTTTGTGGCTTATACCATGCTGAAAAACACCGTCATTTCGGCCGGAGGAGAACTTCCCTGGTGCCAGGATACAGGAACGGCAATTGTTATCGGAGAAAAAGGGGAGCAGGTGTGGACCTGCGGCCACGATACCGAATCGCTGTCGAAAGGCATCCATGCTACATACCAGGAAAAAAATCTGAGGTATTCACAGGTGGTGCCCTTCACTATGTTTGAAGAAAAAAACAGCGGTACCAATATGCCTGCACAGATAGATATTTATGCCACTGAAGGCATTTCTTACAAATTTCTTTTTATCACCAAAGGCGGTGGCTCGGCCAACAAAACCTTCCTATACCAACAAAGCAAATCGCTGCTCAACGAAGACTCGCTGGAAAAATTTGTCCGTGAAAAAATACGCGATCTGGGCACCTCTGCCTGTCCGCCTTATCATCTGGCCTTTGTCATTGGCGGTACCTCAGCAGAAGCCACGCTCACAGCCGTCAAAAAGGCTTCCGCTGGATATTATGATCACCTCCCTACCACGGGAAATGACAGCGGAAGGGCTTTCCGCGACCTCGAATGGGAAAAAAAGATTGAAAACATTTGTCGTGATTATGGTGTTGGTGCACAGTTTGGCGGCAAATACTTTGCCCACGATGTGCGTGTCATCCGGATGCCGCGCCATGCGGCTTCTTGTCCTGTAGGAATGGGCGTTAGCTGTAGCGCCGACAGAAATTTAAAAGCCTATATAAACGAAAACGGCATTTTCATTGAAGAACTCGAAAAGAATCCTGAACGTTTCATGCCTGCTAAAGCCCCTGAACTGGAAAAAGCTGTTGAAATAAACCTGGACAGGCCCATAAAAGAAGTGCTTGCCGAGCTTACAAAATATCCTGTAAAAACGCGATTGAGCCTGACAGGAACACTGATTGTTGCGCGGGACATTGCCCATGCACAGATAAAAAAACTTCTTGACGAGGGGAAACCCATGCCGGAGTATTTTAAAAATAACCCTATTTATTATGCCGGGCCGGCAAAAATTCCGCAAGGCATGCCATCAGGAAGCTTCGGGCCAACCACGGCGGGGCGGATGGACTCTTATGTGGACCTCTTTCAGAGCCTGGGCGGCTCGCTGATCATGGTTGCCAAAGGAAACAGAAACAGGGCGGTGATTGACGCCTGCAAAAAATACGGAGGTTTTTTCCTTGGTTCGATAGGTGGCCCGGCAGCACTGCTGGCTGCTGAAAATATAAAATCGGTGGAAGTGGTAGCCTTTGAAGACCTTGGCATGGAAGCAATCAGAAAGATTAGGGTGGAAAATATGCCGGCCTTTATACTTACCGATGACAAAGGAAACGACTTTTTTGACGAGTACAACAAATAAGATAAAAATCCTCGCTGACCAGAATCAGGCCTTATATCTATTTCCCAATTTATCGGCCCAGCGTTCAGGAAAATACCTGAAATAATTGTTGCTTATCCTGGTTGAAACCCTGGAGAGTATAGAAAGCAGCATGGAAGGAACGCCAATTACAAACAAATACAAGGGGCCCAGCAAATAGCCCTGTATGGTGTGTCCATACTCATGAAGAATCGTATTCTTTTCATATATTCTATCGGAAACAATGATAAACTTTCCAAGCGAAATACCGCCAATCAAAAACAAATTTTCCGACCTGATCAGGCATACATAGTTAAACCGGCTTTTTTCGAGCAGACGGCCGCTGACTTTTACATAAAGGAATATAGCCAGGCCCACTAATGACTGAGGCAAACACCATGTCCAAAATATCAGGTTAAAAAGAAATAATTTAATTCTTGAAGGCTGTCGCATTATTTTTTTTTGGATGTTTTCTATCAAAAATTGCGCCCGTTTTTGACCTGGTCTAATTACCAATAAACGCAGTGATATTGATGAATGGGTGTGGACAACGCGGAATGCAGTTTCGGTTAGCTTTTAGAACTGCTGCACCATCATCATTCGTCAATCGATGTTCGATATTGAAATGAATTAAATGATGTATGAATTTTGACAATAGATGTTCGATTGGCAGATTACCACATTTTCTTTTTTCGGCCCGAAGGGTGAATTTTTATTGTAAATCTTTCAGATTAAAATTTTTTTTGAAAATGTTTTTTGTTTCAAAAAAATGTGTACCTTTGCCGGCCTTTTCAAAATTAAAACATAAATCGATGAAAAACATACTGTTAATTATTATTTGCGCCTTATTCACCATAAATAGCCAGGCCAGTACAATAACCACCCATACGACTATTAGCGCTGAAGAATTAATTATCAGCAGCGACCCTCCTTTATATGGTTTTGTGGTTGACACCACTATCACCGGTTTTGGAACACTTACTTATCCGAACGGCGAAATATTTGTCGGCAAATTCAGGAAAGGACTTAAACACGGCAATGGATATATTAAGTTTCCGGATGGCCGCGAATACCATGGCGACTTTAAAAATGACAAAATAGAAGGTTATGGCACCATGGTTTATCCCAACGGGGATAAATATGTCGGTAACTTTAAAGCTGGCAAATACGAAGGTAACGAAGCACTGACCACGGTTACAGGTAAATAAGAACAAGGATTATTCAAAAACAACTCCATTTTAGAATAAACAGCGGTCTTTCCTGCCGAATTTATCCCGCCCAATTCTCCCTGTCAAGACTACGGTACTGTATGGCTTCGGCCAGGTGATGGTTTTGTATTTCAGCCGAATTATCCAAATCGGCAATGGTGCGGGCAACCTTCAGGATACGATCATAGGCC
>JAGNBV010000143.1 GCA_018004645.1 Bacteroidales bacterium | reverse complement strand
TTTTAATATTCATGAAATTATTATTATATACATTGGCCGATGAATTAAAGCTTGCAATACCGCAAAACACCTTCCAGTATGTATTAGTCATTTGAGTACTATCGCCAATTGTAATATTATAAACATTGTCAAGGTATATGCCATGCCGTGGTTTGATATTAAGATAGGGCTCAATCATTCCTGTACCGGATTTTTCAAAAGTACAGCCATAAATTTTACCTTTATGTGCAGGAAGCGACAATAAACTGAAATAATTTATTACCATTACCGATGTATAATTATTTTGGAATATCGAATTTTTCAATTCAAATTTACCACCATTTTCCGAGACTATTGCATTTAATGCGTCCATTTATTCGCAGTATCAATGTTTTTCAGCCCGCTTGGAGGCATTTTTATATGTAAAAAACTAAATATAAAATTCAAATAAATTTTAACTATTGAAATTTTCTGTAAACATATAACAAATGATTGTTAAAAACAAGAAAACTGATATAATTATTTATTATTATTACATATAATTGTGTTTTTCAAGCATATAGTGCTTTTTATTTAAATACTAAATATTTTTAGGTTAATGTCACGTAAATATTTGATTGCTTCGTGGTCAGCTATCGAACTATTTACTATTGACAGTTACAGCCCCGTTCGTGCGAGTTCGCAACGCGTGTAATACAAACTTTACAAATGTGTCTCGTATGGAGGATCCGTTACTATTGGCAGTTACAACTCTTTGAGAAAAAAATTTCCGTGTCGGGCAACAGGTCTTGAATGTGTTTTTGCTTTTCAAAATTGATAGCCATGGCACGCATGTCTAATGTTTTAAGGTTTTTGGCAAGTCCGCGGGTTTCCTCGGGCAGCACACTTATGGCATTGCCCCACAAGTCGAGATAATTGAGCTGCTGCAGCCGGCCTATATCCGGAGGCAGCTCCGTAAGTAAATTGCGGTTGACGATCAGTGATCTTAGCTGAGTAAGGTTCCCAATGTTCGACGGCAGTTTTACTATTTTGTTTGCCGAAACGTCCAGGCTGGAGAGATTTACCAAATAGCCCAACGTCAACGGCAATACACCCAGTTTGTTTTTTGATACATTAAGTATGCTCAATTGTTGCAAATCGCCCGTTTCCAGTGGTAACTCCGCCAGCTTGTTGTGCGAAAGATCAAGAATTTTCAGGTTTTTCAATTCGCCAATCTGCGCGGGCAGCTCCTTGATACGGTTGTGCGAAAGATTAAGCTCTTCGAGATGATCCAGCAAAAATATCCCGGCAGGAACTTCTTTCAGGCGCTGTTTCTGAAGGTTTAACCTATATACCGCAGCAGGTGTCTTCAGAGCCTCCTCCAAAGAGGTGTATTCGCGATAAACATCAGCATCACCATCGGTTTCCTGTGCTTTCAGCACGTTGCCGGAAATCATGAAAAACACTATGAACAGTGTGGTGGTAAAAAACTTTTTATGGACGATTTTCATCAATCATTTTTATGATTAGCGCTTTGTCGCGCTCCAACTGGGATTTCAATAGATCAATAGTTTCAAATTTTTGCTCTTGCCGGATAAAGGTATGAAAACATATTTTTATCGTTTTTCCGTAACAATCTTTATCGAAATCAAAAAGGTGGGTTTCTATGGTCAGCTCACGGTTCCCGAAAGTAGGTTTCACACCGATATTGCACATGCCATAGTGCCATGCCCCGTCAATTTGCGCCCTGACAAAATACACTCCTTGCGCCGGAATAAGTTTGCTCACTTCGGCTACCGAGATATTCATGGTGGGAAATCCCAGTTGCTTGCCTTTTTGAGATCCCGAAACAACGGTGCCGCTAAGGGAGTATTTATATCCCAGCAACGCATTGGCCTGGTCAATATTCCCGTCCAGGATAAGGGCTCTGATTTTTGTAGAACTTATTTCAATATTATTTTCATACAAGGCCTTTATTTCATCCACCTTGTAACCATATTTATCTTTCAGCGCCAGCAGTGTCTGATGATTTCCCGAACGGTTTTCGCCAAAATGGTGGTCAAAACCAATGACTATATGGTTTGCGCCAAATACATCTACCAGATAGTATTTAATAAAATCCTCATAGGCAATCTGCGAAAACTCTTTGGTAAAGTTGATGATACAGGCATAATCCACACCGTAGGAAGCCAGTTGCTCCATCTTTTCTTCAGTAGTGAACAGAAGCTTAAGTTTTTCAGTATCCTTATGCAGGGCATACCGTGGGTGAGGATCGAAAGTCACTATCACACTGGCGAGATTATTGTCGTGTGCAATAGCTGTCAACCGGTTGATAATCGCCTGGTGCCCTTTGTGCAATCCGTCAAAAGTCCCAACCGAAACCACCGTGGCCACTTGGCTGGGAAAATCATGTATGTTGGTAAAAATTTTCACTTTAACAGCAAAAAACAATATTTTGAACAAAATTAAATTATATTTTTTTAACCAAATCCTTTTTTATTTTTAAAAAATGTACTTTTGTTGAGTTGAACCTATCAAAAACTATTTTACAAAACAGAATAATAATGGCTGAAAAAAAGAACGGAAAAGTCTACCAGATTATCGGAGCTGTGGTAGATGTGATTTTCGAAAACGAGGAAGACCTCCCCAAAATTTATGATGCTTTGGAGGTTAAAAAAGACACGGGCGAAACCCTGGTGCTGGAATGCCAGCAAGATATCGGCGAAAACACCATGCGGTGTATAGCCATGGATTCCACTGACGGTCTTCGCAGGGGTATTGAAGTTATCAATACCGGCCAACAGATTACCATGCCCGTTGGTGATTATGTCCGCGGACGTTTATTTAATGTTATCGGCGAATCCATCGATGGCATCGGGGCTGTCAGCAAGGAAAAAACGTATAATATCCACCGCGACCCGCCTACCTTCGAAAACTTAGCTACCTCAAAGGAAGTTTTATATACCGGTATTAAAGTTATCGACCTGATCACTCCTTACGCCAAAGGCGGCAAAATCGGGCTTTTTGGCGGTGCCGGCGTGGGCAAGACGGTTATTATCATGGAGCTTATCAACAACATCGCCAAGAAATATTCCGGCATGTCGGTATTCAGCGGCGTGGGCGAACGCACCCGTGAAGGTAATGACCTACTGCGCGACATGATTGAATCGGGCGTTATCCGTTATGGCGACAAGTTTAAAGAAGATATGGAAAAAGGCGGCTGGGACCTTTCGCTGGTTGACACCGAAGACCTTGCCAACTCGCAGACCACCCTTGTTTTCGGACAGATGAATGAACCTCCCGGAGCACGCGCCCGCGTAGCTTTGTCGGGCTTGACTATGGCCGAATATTTCCGCGACGGCGACGAAAAAACCAGCGGCAGAGACATCTTGTTGTTCATCGACAACATTTTCCGTTTCACCCAGGCAGGTTCTGAAGTGTCGGCCTTGTTGGGCCGTATGCCTTCGGCCGTAGGGTATCAACCCACCCTGGCCACCGAAATGGGTATTTTGCAGGAACGTATCACCTCCACCAAGCGCGGATCCATCACTTCGGTACAGGCCATATATGTGCCTGCCGACGACCTTACCGACCCGGCCCCGGCAACCACGTTCTCGCACCTCGACGCCACCACCGTGTTAAGCCGTAAAATTGCCGAAATAGGTATTTATCCTGCAGTGGATCCTCTGGATTCCACGTCACGCATTCTCAGTCCCGACGTGGTGGGTGATGAACATTATAACACCGCACAAAGGGTGAAAGCCATCCTGCAACGCTACAACGAACTGCAGGACATCATCGCCATCCTCGGCATGGACGAACTTTCTGATGAAGACAAACTCGTGGTACAGCGTGCCCGCCGTGTACAACGGTTTTTATCGCAACCGTTCTTTGTGGCAACACAGTTTACAGGCCTCGAAGGAAAATTCGTAAACATAGAAGACACCATAAAAGGCTTTAAGATGATCCTCAACGGTGAGGTTGACGAATACCCCGAAGCGGCGTTCCATAACGTAGGTACCATCGAAGAAGCTATCGACAAAGGAAAAAAACTTATAACGCAGGCATAAACCCAACAGGAATCAATCATGTTCATAGAAATAATTTCTCCGGAAGCCACCCTTTTTTCGGGAGAGATAAAAAAAGCAAAGTTCCCCGGCAAAGAAGGCTCTTTTGAGGTGTTGAACAATCACGCACCACTGATTGCAGTGTTGAAAAAAGGAAAAATAAAACTTACCGATGCCGAAAACAAACCTATTTACTTTGAAGTTAAAGGTGGGGTAGTGGAACTGAAAAAAAATAAAATTTTTGTTTTAGCAGAATAACAACCAATAAAAAAATAATCTATGTCAGAAGGAATTTTAAGTAAAACAGGCGCCGGGGTTGTTTTCGGCGACAATCTTCAACATATCTTCAGTGTTGCTAAAAACAACAATTTTGCGCTTCCTGCAGTAAATGTGGTAGGAACAAATTCTGTTAATGCCGTGCTGGAGGCGGCTAAAGCTGTCAACTCACCCGTTATCATTCAGTTTTCTAACGGCGGCGGATTGTTTTTTGGCGGAAAATCGCTCGACAACACCGGCGAAAAAGCCGCCATTGCAGGCACTATAGCCGGCGCCATGCACACCCATATGATGGCTGAACATTATGGCATACCCGTGGTACTGCATACCGACCACGCCGCCAGAAAGTTGCTGCCCTGGGTTGATGGACTGCTCGAAGCAGGAGAAAAGTTTTACAAACAATACGGAAAACCCTTGTTCAGCTCACACATGCTCGACCTGTCGGAAGAATCGCTGGAACAAAATATCGACACCTGCAAGCGCTACCTCGAACGGATGAGCAAAATAGGTATGACCCTCGAAATTGAACTCGGCATAACCGGCGGCGAAGAAGATGGGGTGGATCACAGCGATATTCACAGCTCAAGGCTTTATACCCAGCCGCAGGACGTGGCCTATGCCTATGAACAACTGAAAAAAATCAGCAACCAGTTTACTATTGCCGCATCCTTTGGTAATGTCCACGGGGTATACAAACCGGGCAATGTAAAACTGGAACCTGTCATCCTTAAAAATTCTCAGCAATATATTCAGGAAAAATTCGGCACCCCGGCCAATCCCGTGAACTTTGTTTTCCATGGCGGATCCGGCTCCGAACCTGAAAAAATTCGCGAAGCCATTTCCTATGGTGTCGTTAAAATGAACATCGATACCGATACACAGTGGGCTTATTGGGAAGGCGTGTTAAACTATTACAAGAAAAATGAAGCCTACCTTCAGGGCCAACTTGGGAACCCCGAAGGGCCTGAAAAACCCAACAAAAAATTCTACGACCCGCGGGCCTGGTTGCGTAATGGCGAAAAATCTGTTGTGGAACGGCTTAAGGTTGCGTTTACCGATCTGAATGCTATAAACAGAAACTAATCGACAATTTTTTTCCTGAATCTTCCTATATTATTTTTTTAATTTTAATTTTTTAATTCCGTCTCCATGAAAAAATTCTTAACTTCAATGGTATTGCTATTACCTGTCATTTTTGTAATGGCACAAAATGATGTAAAATGGACACGCATTGACAGCCCCAAAGAAAAATACGATTTTAAATATTTGATTAATCACTTTTGTACCAGTAAGGAAAAACAGCGGCAATGATGACTCTTTCAAATAAATCACCATTGAATCTCCTGTTTAACTTGTAAATAAATTCGTTTAGATAGTTTTGAAGATAATTTGA
>JAGNBV010000142.1 GCA_018004645.1 Bacteroidales bacterium | reverse complement strand
TTAGCATTATCAATTTTTCACCCGCAAATTAAAAGTTTTTTAATTTTACCGTAAACTTTTTTATGATGAAACAACCCGGAATATTATTTTCGTTCCTGTTAATGCTGATCATGGTTTCGTGCAAGCCTTCACCCCAAAAGGCCGAACAGTACTATGATGCCGTGAAAGCACCTATTGACGAGGTTTTTGAAAAAGAAGAAGCGCTGATTGTGCTGATAAATAACGAAACAGAAAAACTTGCCAGCAGCCCGTTTACCTTTCAAACAGACTCCACGGCAGCGCCGGTTGCTGCCGACACCGGCCGGCAACAAATCGAACAGGCCTATAATGACTTGCTGTCGCAGGTCAGCATTTCAAAAAACAAACTTTCGTCACTAACCGGTTTCGAAAAAAGCAGCCAACTGAAAGATGCCGCTTTAGCCCTGCTTACCGAATATGAAGTGTTGTGCAAAAATGAATACCGCGAGCTGCTGCAAATTGTTAAAATCCCCGCAGAAGATTATTCATCAGAACAAGATGACAGGTTCATGCAACTGTCAGACACTATTGACAATAAATTGAAAGAAAAAATCGCCATCCTGACTGACGAAATAAAAATGTTTTCAAAAAAATACAATTTCAAAATTCAGGAAGATACCATAGCTGTTGCCCCATAGCCCACATTGAATTATTGCAACAGGAGCCGCCTATTGCACAAGGCCTCTCCAAAACTGCTTAATTGCCATGTATCTTACAATCGCGAAAACGAAAAGCACCTGCCATCAACCAAACAGGTATCTTAACAAGTGTTCGATTTTGTTTATGGCAATAATTTTTATTTTGAAATTTTTCTGATTCAGGTTATTGGCGTTATATTTTGAGATAACGATTTCATTAAATCCCAGTTTTTCGGCTTCGGATATCCTTTGTTCAATGCGGTTAACGGCGCGTATTTCGCCCGAAAGTCCCACTTCAGCGGCAAAACAGCTTTTCATATCCACGGCAATGTCTTCGTTGGAAGATAACACCGAGGCCATCACGGCCAGGTCGATGGCGGGATCGTCCACGCGTATACCTCCGGCGATATTCAGAAAAACATCTTTGGCACCCAGCCGGAACCCGCATCGTTTTTCGAGCACCGCCAATAACATATTCATCCTCCGCAGATCGAAACCTGTGGAGGACCGCTGCGGATTGCCATAGGCCGCAGAGCTAACCAACGACTGCACCTCAATCAATAAGGGCCTCAGCCCCTCGATGGTGGAAGAAACGGCGATGCCGCTATGGTTTTCGTCACGCTGCGAAAGCAAAATCTCCGAGGGGTTAGCCACTTCGCGCAGGCCTGTACCCTGCATTTCGAAGATGCCCAATTCGCTGGTGGACCCAAAACGGTTTTTTACTGAACGCAAAATACGGTACATATTGTTTCGGTCGCCTTCAAACTGCAACACGGTATCCACCATGTGTTCGAGTATCTTGGGGCCGGCAATGGTGCCGTCTTTGGTGATGTGTCCGATAAGAAAAACGGGGGTGGAAGTGAGTTTTGAATATTTCTGAAATTCCGAAGCACATTCCCTGATTTGAGAAATACTTCCGGCCGATGATTCGATCAGTTCGGTCTGCAGGGTCTGCACCGAATCGATGATTATCATGCCCGGATTAATTTTTTCAATATGCTGAAAGATATTCTGAGTATTGGTTTCATTAAGAATATAACAATTTTTGCTGTCGGCGCTGATGCGTTCGCTGCGCATTTTTATCTGCTGTTCGCTTTCTTCGCCGGTGATGTACAAGACGGTAATGTCTTTAATGCTTAAAGCCACCTGCAGCATGAGCGTTGACTTGCCGATTCCCGGTTCGCCGCCGATCAACACAAGCGATCCCGGCACTATTCCCCCGCCCAGGACGCGGTTCAGTTCGCTGTTGCCCGAGTTGATGCGTTTATGTTCATCAATGTTTATTTCGCTGATCAGCCTGGGCTGTGCCTGGCCTGCCGCGGACAGTCTTTTTTTTGCTGAGGCGGCAGTTTCTCTGGAAACAACTTCTTCCACATAGGTATTCCATTCATTGCATGAAGGACAACGACCTATCCATTTTGAAGATTGCGCCCCGCAATTCTGGCAAAAAAAGATGGTTTGTATTTTTGGCATTAACAGAAAAAGTAGTTCTACTCCTTGACAAAATCCCGTTCATCAAGGCCTTGCTGGATATCCAGGTCTTCACCGTAATTGTGTACTATCCGTAGTTTATTGTCTTTACGCAACACGATTTCCCATTGGTCGGAAAAGTTGCCTTTCGTAACCGTAAACTTATTCCTTGAATCCATCCCATAACTTAACTCCCCTTTATAGTCCAGGCTATCAATATAATTCGCATATCCTGAACAGGCAATAAATAATTTTCCGTCAGATGTAAATTCCCAGGTTTCATAAAAGGCAGTATCACTTATATCATTAACATACACCCGGTCCCATTTCCCGGTGAGATATTCCTGTGTATCTTTTTTACAGGAAACCGTAAACACAATGCCAATTATTATTGCTGACAAATAAATAAGCCTTTGAAAAGTTTTCATTGTTTTATTTTTAATACGACAAAGCTAATTATTATTTATTAAAATGCAAACCCTCATTCCTTGTTTTTCACTATTTTTTTTTCGATAAGTGTTGTGGAATAGCCCTTTACCAAATCAATAGTTACAACTTCGCCTCCATTATTTATTACTTCACGGGCGCCCACGATAGTATCCACGGTATAGTCATTTCCCTTCACCAGAATGTCCGGAAGAATAAACCGAATAAGGTCTAAAGGGGTTTCTTCATCAAAAATCACCACGGCATCAACAAAAGACAACGAGGCCAACAGGGCTGATCTGGAGCTGATATCAATGATAGGCCGGTCAGGGCCTTTTATTTTTTTCACGGACATGTCGCTGTTCAGCCCGACAATCAGGATATCGCCGAGATCGGCAGCTTTCGACAGGTAGTCAATATGTCCGAGGTGCACGATATCAAAACAGCCATTGGTAAAAACCGTTTTAAGTTTTTTAAACCGGTAAAATTCCAACTGTTTTTCGAACGCTGCGGCAGAAAAAAAAATCTTTTGTTTAATTTTTTCCAGGGTTGTCATTCTTATTATTTAAAACCGGCATCAATATAAGTGAAACGACACCTGCTAAAATGATGATAAAGGTCTGTGCGCCCCAAATCAACCAACCCAGCGATAATCCCACCGGATTGGGCGAAGTAAACACGGGCACGCCGTACAAGGTCAGCGTGGCTTCGATAAAAGCCGGATAGGCTCCAATGCCTCCGGGTGAAACCATCACCGCTATGGTGCCCATAACAAAAACCGAGGCTACCGCGCCAATGGGCGTTTGGCTGGTTGAGGCCAGGCTGAAGAAACACACATAAGTCATAGTGAAATAAGCCACCCAAATCAGCAGGGTATATAAAATGAATGTAAAAGGTTTTTTTACCAGGGCCAGCGATTTGAGGCCATCCCAGAAACCCTTGATCACATTCACAATTTTTTTGTACAACTTAATTTTCATTAACCTTGAGTTGAAAATAATGATGCCCAGCACAAACACCACCAGTAAGGCTACCGCGCTGTAAAGAAAATATCCTTTACCTATAAACTGAAACTTTTCGGACAGTGGAAAATAGATCTTATCATACACAAAGCCGGCTATTGCCTTATACTGTATCAGCAGGTTAATAAAAAACAGCACCACAAAAGTTACCACATCCAGGCCTCTTTCGGCGATAACGGTGCCAAAGGATTTCTGGAAAGGCACTTTTTCATATTTTGCCAGCATCGTGCACCGTGTTATCTCGCCCAGGCGGGGAATGGCAAGGTTGGCAAAATATCCTATCATCAGACTTAAAAAAGTATTTTTAAACGATGGTTTGTACCCAACGGTATCGATGAGCATTTCCCAACGCAGGGTTCGCAACACATGGCTGATCAATCCCAGCACAAAACACAACACCAGCCACCAGTAATTGGCTTCGGAAAAAGATTTAAAGATTTGTTTTTTGTCTTCGGGGCCTAATTTGATGACCGACAGCCAGATAAAAAATATGCCGATGCCAAAAAACAGCAATATTTTCAGGACGGAAAAAATTTTCTTTTTCAAAATAATTACTTCAGTTGATTGGTGGCTGAATCGGGAAAAATTATAACGGGCGAAAAGGTTTTGGCTTCTTCGCTGTCCATGCTGGCATAAGAAACAATAATGATAAGGTCGCCAACCATGACTTTGCGGGCTGCGGCGCCGTTGATGCCTATGGTTCCGCTGCCTCGTTTGCCTTTGATCACATAAGTATCAAAACGTTCGCCATTGTTGATGTCAAAAATATACACCCGTTCGTTTTCGATGATATTGGCAGCCTCCATCAGGTTTTCATCAATGGTGATGCTGCCAATGTAGTTCAACTCTGAATGGGTTACCTGTACCCGGTGAATTTTTGATTTTAATACTTCGATAAACATTGCGCTACAAAGTTACAAATTAATTTCGATATTGTCGATTAAACGAACTTTTCCGAGATAAACGGCAATAAAGGCCCTGATTTTTTTCGCATCAACCCATGTTTCTATAGGCTGCAGAGTTTCTTCGGCGGCAATTTCAAAATAGTCGAGGACAAATTCGGGGGTAGCTGCAATTTTTTGCCGGGCATAAGCCTTGAGCCCTTCAATGCTTAATTCGCCGGCCAACAGCGCACATTCGCGCAGCAACGCGGCTATCTGCGGGGCTATGCGGCGATGTTCGGGCGGCAACAAGGCATTTCGTGAGCTCAGCGCCAGCCCGTCCGTATCGCGCACTATCGGGCAGGGGACAATGGTGACCGGCAGTTTTTCCTGTTTCACCAACGACCTGATGATTTGTAACTGCTGGAAATCTTTTTCGCCAAAATATGCCTTATCGGGTGTTACAATATCGAACAATCGTTTGACAACAACGGCCACACCATTGAAATGTCCCGGGCGGAAAGCCCCTTCCATTACTCTTTCGAGCGGACCGAAATCGTATTTTTCTTTCACAGCATCAGGGTACATCTCCTTGTTGTCGGGGCAAAACACCACATCACAGCCTTGTTCCCTGAGCATGCCCATATCCTTGTCCGTCTGGACAGGATACTTTTTTAAATCTTCAGGATTGTTGAACTGTATGGGGTTGACAAAAATGCTGCATACACAAATATCGTTTTCACTTTTTGCCTTCTCAATCAGCGAAAGGTGTCCGGCATGCAGGGCGCCCATGGTAGGGACAAAGCCAATAGTTCGCTGCGCCTGCTTTTGCGATTGCAGAAAATCTTTAAGGTCGGTTATGTACGAAAAAACTCTCATGAAAAAAATTTGGCAAATATACTTATTCCTTTTCAGGCAGTGTTTAATTTCCGTGCCGATTTTCAAAAAACGTGCCGCTTTACGACATTTACAAACACCCGTCAATCGCTTCACGGCAGGCGAATTATATCGAAAAGGTATTACGCGGCATTTATATAGCAAAATACCCTCAATTACTGATAGTTTTATCAAAAAAGAATATTTGAAAAAAACTAAAAGGCTTGTTTTTGAATAATAAATATTGATTAATCACAATTATACACTACGACATATTTTGACGCACTCATGATGTTTCTTTGCAAGAAAAAAGTTATGAATACATTGTATTTTATTAATCGGTTTCCAGACGAGAATGCTTGCAGAGTG
>JAGNBV010000141.1 GCA_018004645.1 Bacteroidales bacterium | reverse complement strand
AGGAATTTCTGCTTTTGCTAAAACACCTATTAATGAACTATTTGCCAAACAACAAATCAATCAAAATGTCAATGAACAACTTAATTTATTTAATTTCAATCAAATATTAACGCATCAGTAATGATGTGTTTTTTAAAAACATAGTTTTGTTGTTACCTAATTGTGTTATATCAATGAGCAACTGGAACGTAATAAAAAGTCGGTGAAACTGTTGAACTGATCATGTTTAAATCTACGTACATAATTATAAAAAAGAATAAGGATAAAGGGCTGGAGGCTCTTTATAATCGTTATGGCAAAAAACTTTATAATTATGCAATAAAAAACTGGAAAACCGATGAAGATGCAGCCTGGGACCTGATTTATACCACGTTCGGAAAAATAATAAGTAAAATCGATTCGTGCGACTTTGAAAATGAGAAAAAATTCGGATCCTTTGTGCTGCTTTCATTCCTGAACAGCCTGAGAAATCATTACAGAGACAGTAAAAACAAAGTTCAAATAATTTCAGGCGAGGACTTGCAGCTACTTCCAAATTATGAAGATACGGTGGAGCCAGAAGAAACAGAATCCTGTCAAATGAAATCTCTAAAAGAAGAGCTGGCAAAATTAAAAGACTGGGAGCGTATTCTGTTACTGTTAAAGGCCCAACAAATGCCGTATGCTGAAATTGCAAAATACATTAATAAACCTGAAGAACAATTAAAGGTTTATTATGCCCGGCTCAAGAAAAAAATTACCGAAAACATTACCATAAAAGAGGAGGTGGATCATGCTTAAAACTCATACAAATATGGTGATAGATGATTTTGATAATCTGATGTTAAAAACGATTTTAAAAGAATATAACACCAATCAGGAAATTCAAAAAAGCATAGATATGACTGCAAATTTCGTTTATTCAGCCCCAATTGAAATTTCAATTTCAAGAAAAATGGAAGAAAGAATGTCCAGGTCTTTTCAGTTAATAAAATTCTCCAGCATATTTTTGAATAAATTCTTTCTTATTTCAATAAGCGTTGCCATGTTGGGATTTTTATCATACAAAACATTCAACAAGCAATCATTTAATAAAGAGCCAGCCCGGCTATACCTCCCGGTTGTTATGGCCGATACGGTTTCAAAACAGGAAGAAGAAAAAAATGATAAAAGCACTATGGCCATAACCGGCTTTTTGGATGACACGAAAATTCATGAACATAAAACGGGAATAAAGGATTCCAATAACCACGGCAGTTATAAGCCCAATGTCAACATGCCTAAATTCGGGTATACGAGGGGAAGTTATGTCCCATGGAATGATGATGAAAACCCGGATGATTTTTTCCCCGATGATGTAACACCGGTAAAGATTTATCCCGAAAAATACGAAATGGGAGGTTATTTATGCCGGGTTTATGCAACAAATTTTCCAGGCAAAAGCTATAGAAGAAAGGATTCTGCCTGGGTGTTTCTGCCTTTATATTCTGGCAAACCCTTTAAAAAGGGCTTTGAAAACATGACCTATATTTCATTGTCCGAAAAAGTTGCATCACGGCCCAAAGATTCATATAAAACTGCCGCAGGCATACAACTTCCTGATGCGCTGAAATACTATTATGATTACACTGATACTACTGTGGATATCAATACTTTTATCAAATCCGGAAATAATTTTGATTACCTGAAGCCCTTTTATGTTAGTAACGCCGAAATAAGCAATATCGAATATCAGGAATTTTTAAACTGGGTAAAAAATCAGAATGGATATAAAGACTTGAATCCACTTATAAAAGACACTAATAATGTTTTCAGGCAAGCATTTATGTATACGTTTCATAAGCCGAACAAAGAAGTAATAAAAAGGTTCGGAAAAAACGCTGTGAATGTGTACCCGAAACTGGATTCATGGACCACGGATTTTCCGGATTCGTATAATCAACCAATGAATGACTATTATTTTGCGCATCCCGCCTATAATACTTACCCTGTTGTGGGCGTGACCTACTGGCAGGCCCTGGCTTACGTGGATTGGCTGACATGGATCTGGCAATCGAGGATGGATAAGCAAAACATTCCTTATGAGGTGGAATTTGATTTGCCCTGCGATTATGAATGGGAACAAGCTTCGAAATACGTGCTTGACGAGATGGCAATTGGCGAGATACATGATAATCATTTGTGCAACCTTGCCGTCAAACATGTTGACGACCTGGATTACAGAGAGGAAATAGGAATTTACAGCAATACATCGGCCCGGGACTATTTTCAGGCGGAGCCTGTTGGTTATGTGCTGACAACCTTTCCGACGAATACTACGATGCTGAAAAATCTGGATGCCAATGTTTCAGAATGGATTAAAGAAGATTATCAGGCAGATTGGGAGCCTTATATTTCAAGGATCCGGACAAAAATGCAGGAAAAACCAACACTACAAAATAACCTGCTGCTTGCTACTGAAAAATACTTTGATCAGATGTGTAATGATAAATACGGAAAGTTGGTCAGAGGCGCCAACTGGTTTGACAGCAGGCAAACTGACCGGACACATTGGCTTTCGCAGGCAATGTTTGCCAAAGCTTATGTAAATCCCGATGAAGCCCACTCCACCATCGGATTCAGATACGTGATGCGGGTTAAGTTGAAAAATGAAGATCAGGTTCTTAAAAAAATAAAAATTCTTGGCAGGGACCTCCCCAATATTGATTATTCCAAGATCAAACCGGAAGCGAATAACAATTCGTTTTATCCGGAAATACCTTCGGGTTTTATGTTTATACTGCCGGCAGCAGAGCCTTCAAAAGATACAGTTTTAAAGCGAAACCCTTTTTACGCGCAATCAACAGAGGTCACGAATTTCACATGGATGCTGTTTTTGAATTACCTGATTGAAAACAACCTTGATGAAGATTTGCAAAAGTGTATTCCCGATGACAAAGACTGGCCGATAAAAATGACGTATGAGACGGGCCCGGAAAAACCGAAAACCGACATAGATGATTATTACCTGACGCTTCCTTTTCAACGAAAGTTCATCACGGAAAACAATTTGAAGGAACTGCAGTTAAAAAAATTTGCTTTGGAGCCCATTGTGGGGATCAGCCACGAAGCGGCCACCATATTTGCCCGGTGGATGACAAAGATGAATGAAAGCAAGGCTGAATTCAGGCTGCCTACCGAAGCAGAATGGGAATTGATGGCACGAGGAGGAAACACAGACACCACCAATCATTTTGCATGGGAAGGGAAATATCTGAGAAACAGTAACGGGTGCTTTTTGGCAAAATACTGGTCATCAAAAAATGTTAAAAATTCTATTTCGGATACCTTGTCAAATGAGGAACGTTGGCTGAGCATAATCAACAATCAAAACAGTGAATTTACACAGCCCATCCCTGATTCCAACTGGCTGGTTAACGATGGCCCGTATCCGGTTTCATACTTTAAGCCAAATAAAACCGGCTTGTACGATATATGCGGAAATGCGGCAGAAATGATTGATTTGCCAACAAAAACCAAAGGTGGCAGTTGGGCAAGCCCCGCCTGGTTTTTACAAATCCGGAACAGCGAAAAGTGGAATGGTAAGCCTTCGGATTGTGTGGGATTCAGATTGGTTCAGCCTTATCAGGCCAAACGAAGCGAAGGAAAATAGTACCGTAAAAAATTACGAATTTTTTACCGAAAACTTATCCTGCATATAATTCAGAAGGTTTCCAAAAGGAATCCGTTCCTGCAACATGGTATCTCGATAGCGAACCGTAACGGTATCATTTTGCAGCGTTTCGTGGTCAATGGTTATGCCGAACGGCGTGCCAATGGCATCCTGGCGGCGGTACCTCCTGCCGATGGCGTCTTTTTCATCATACTGGCACATGAATGAAGGTTTGAGGACATCCATTATCTGGCGGGCTTTTTCGGGCAAACCGTCTTTTTTGACTAACGGAAGAACGGCAATCTTGATGGGGGCAAGTATGGGCGGGATATTCAGCACTTCCCTAACGGAGCCGTCTTCAAGGGTTTCTTCCTTATACGCGCTGCTGAGCACGGCCAGGAACATGCGGTCCAGGCCAATGGAGGTTTCAACAACATAAGGCGTGTAACTTTCATTGGTTTCCGGATCGAAATACTGCAGTTTTTTTCCGGAAAATTTCTGATGGGCATTCAGGTCGAAATCTGTGCGCGAATGTATTCCTTCCAGTTCCTTGAACCCGATAGGAAATTCGAATTCTATGTCACTGGCGGCATTGGCATAGTGAGCTAATTTCTCGTGTTTGTGAAAACGGTATTTGGAGGCCGGGATGCCCAACGATAAATGCCATTTCATGCGTTCCTCCTTCCAGTATTCGTACCACTTGAGTTCTTCGCCGGGGCGCACAAAAAACTGCATTTCCATCTGTTCAAATTCTCGCATGCGGAAAATAAACTGACGGGCAACAATTTCGTTGCGGAACGCCTTGCCGGTTTGTGCAATGCCGAAGGGGACTTTCATACGGCCGCTTTTCATCACATTAAGAAAGTTCACAAAAATTCCCTGTGCGGTTTCCGGCCTTAAAAACAGTGTGCCCGAATCTTCACTTACCGACCCCATCTGCGTTGAAAACATCAGGTTGAACTGCCTGACATCGGTCCAGTTTTTAGATCCCGAAACCGGGCAAACAATACCCAACTCTTCTATCAGGGTTTTGATTCCGGCAAAATCACTTTTATCAAGCATGGAATAAAACCGGCCTTTGATATCGTCAATTTTTTTCTGATAATCGGTCACGCGGGGATTGGTTTCCCTGTAAAGTTTTTCATCGAAGCTCTCACCAAAACGTTGTTTTGCTTTTGTAACTTCTTTTTCAATTTTATCTTCAATTTTTGCGATGTGATCTTCAACAAGTACATCAGCACGGTAGCGTTTTTTGGAATCTTTGTTGTCAATCATCGGATCATTGAATGCATCAACATGTCCCGAAGCCTTCCATACCGTGGGGTGCATAAATATTGCCGAGTCGATTCCGACGATGTTTTCGTTGAATTGCACCATCCATTTCCACCAATACGAACGGATATTGTTTTTTAATTCGGTGCCATACTGGCCGTAATCGTACACAGCGCTAAGGCCATCGTAAATTTCGCTCGACGGAAAAACAAAACCGTACTCTTTTGCGTGCGAAATAATTTTCTTGAATAATTCTTCGTTGTTTGCCATGGTGCAAAAGTAATACAAATTTCATTTTTTCATTTATTGACGGTATTTTTTAAGCATAATTCCAACATAAATACTAATTTTGATGTACCAAGAATGACGTGTTATGGCCTTATTAAATTCTGTGATATCGTGGATTATGAAACAACGCATCCATCAGATTGAGTTGTTCATCAAATACCCCAATGAAATGCAGCATGATTGTCTGCAATGGCTGGTGTCGTCGGCAAAAAAAACGGAGTGGGGCACACGGTACGATTACAAAACCATTGAAACAAGGGAACAGTTTACCGAACGGGTACCTATCAATACTTATGATGATCTCAGGCCTTTCATCGACCGACTGCGCAAAGGAGAGCAAAACATCTTATGGCCACAGGAAATAAAGTGGTTTGCCAAATCTTCGGGTACGACTTCCGACAAAAGCAAATTCATCCCGATGAGCGAGGATGCTATTGAAGACTGCCATTTTAAAGGAGGCAAGGACGTGCTTACCTTTTATTGCAACAATAATCCGGAAACTCTATTATTTTCGGGAAAAGGAATTACGCTGGGCGGGAGTCATGT
>JAGNBV010000140.1 GCA_018004645.1 Bacteroidales bacterium | reverse complement strand
GCGTTGTTTTTATAATCTTTCGGTAAAATAACGGCAGCCGCAAATACCGGCCCTGCCAGACATCCCCGCCCGGCTTCGTCGCAACCGGCTTCTATGGTGTTTTTCCTGAAATACGATTTCAGCATATACTTTCCGCCTTATACTTTTCTCGGGGCCAGGAACCTGTTATACAATAACAGTCCGATTATGGTTACCACCCCTATCAGACTGAATGTGAACCACAAAGCCGATGGATTATTTAGTTTATCAATATAATACACATACAAATTCGCTCCCAGCACCCCGCCAATGCCGCTGCCTATCACACCGTATAAAAAGGAATACCCCAGATACAGGGCTTTTTTATCGGAAGGAGCTATCAAACCTACGTAGGAAATAAATTTCGGATGCGCAGTCATTTCTCCCAACGAAAACACGATCATTCCCGAAATAAACACCCAGGCATTGGATGAAAGCCCTAAGATGGCCATGCCCACCGTACCCAACGAGATTCCCACAATCATAGTCGGCAGGGCTTTGGTATGTTTAACAATGTTTGATATCAATATCTGCAGCAGAATGATAGTCCCCGCATTGATCACAGTAACATGTTCTGCTTCAAATTTCCATTGAGGATTGGCAACAAACAATGATAATACCGAATTAACAAAACCGTTCACCGGGGTCATATCCATGTGTTCGCTCAGATACCACAATACGGTGTCGAACATCTGAAAATATAAAATCCAGAAACCTGAATAAATCAGAATCATCAGAATGAAACGGTAATCTTTTAATACCAGAATCGCGTCTTTGAGTATGGTAATCAGACTTTTGGAACTGGCCGGCCTGGCCGGTTCGCGGTAAACAAACAGGTTGAGTAACACCAGTGAGCCCGTAATCACCGAAGCCATGATAAAAATATAGCTGTAAGAATAGCTTTTTAAATAAGGTATTAAAATCAGCGGAAAAAGAAATGCCCCCAGGTTTATCGACCAGTAAAAGATGCCAAAACCCAGCGAAGAATTTTTTTCGTCTGTCGACCTGGCTATGGTTCCTGAAATGATGGGTTTAAAAAATCCCGCTCCCAGCACCATGAGCAAGAGGCTGGCAAACACCAGCGGATAGTCGGTAAACTGGCTCGTCAGAAAATATCCACAGCTCATCACGATAAAGGCAAAAAACAAGGTTTTCCGGTAGCCGTAACGGTCGGCTATGGCGCCCGAAATAATAGGCAGCAGGTATAATAAAGGTGTGATGGTGCTTTTTATAACTCCGACGCTCTCTTTTGAAAACCCCAGTCCGCCGTCGTGCTTGCTCATAACCAGATATACCGATAGTATTGACATCACGCCATAATACGAGCCCCGCTCAAAAAACTCCATGGTGATGACCGTCCAGAAATTTTTTGGGAAACTCCTGAACCCTGATTTTTTTTCTGCCTGCTGCTCCATCTATCCGAATTTGATTATGTGTAAGGTTTCCTTGGGGGCGGGTGGTTGGAGGGACGACAGCGATTTATTTTCCAAAGTCGAAAAATTTTATTTTTTCTGTTCCACACAAGCCGCAATAGTCTTCAATATCTTCATTGGAATATGTAAACCCGCATTTGGGACAGACATAGTATTCGCCAGGCAATGATTTTTCTTTTTTTGATTTCATGGCGTCGGCAGCCGCCTGGTAAAGCTCCATGTGTTTGGTCTCCGTATCCATTGCCCAGCCGAATGATTTAACTGCATCATTACTATTATCTGTTTGTGCCTGTTGAATAAATCCGGGATACATTGCTTCCGTTTCGTGTTTTTCCCCTTCGTATGCCTCCCGGAGATTTTCCAGCGTATTATTTACTTTAAACGATTCGGGCTGCACATCAACTTTGTGCCCGAGCATTCCCAGGACATTTCGGTGATTCCCTGCATGTATGCTTTCTGCTTTTGATGCCGCACTGAACAGTGCTGCAATCTGCGGAAGACCTTCTTCGTCGGCTTTTTGTGCGAAAGCGGCATATTTGGCCGAAGCCGTGGTTTCTCCCTGCAGGGCAGTTTTCAGGTTGTCAACAGTTTTATTTGATACGGCAACAGTTTGTTCAACAGAAGCGGATTCTAACCCAATCATGTGATTGTAAACCAGGGTCCCTCCCAAAAGTCCGGTAAAACCTACGGTGCATGTAGCAATCAGGTACAGAAAAAACACAAGCCATTTAAGGCCGCTGTTGCTTTTCTTTTTCCATACCATATAGATACGCACAAGACTGGCTGCGAGCATAACAAACATAGTGATCTTCGCAAAAATTTCATGCCGTTCTTTTAACGCACCCGCCTCGCCGGTAAGTTCACGGGTGAAAAACTCACCTGTAAAATAGGCTGCACAGGCGCCTAATGTTCCCAGAATCATCAGATAAAACCCAAGCTTTGACAGACAGGGTTCTTTTTTGTTAAAGAAAAGACTAAATACATCGGCCAGAAAACCGATCATAATGAGTGCTACCGGAAAGTGCACAATCATTGGGTGGAAGTGGGTTAAATCAATCATGGTTTTTTTGGATTTAGGTTAATTTATTGAATTATTTGCATTTCGGCAATCAGGTTTTTAGCTCCGGCAAACTTATCTATTATGAATAACACATACCGTATATCGACATTGATGGTTCGCTGCAATTCGGGCTCAAAAAGAATGTTTCCGCTCATGGCCTCCCAGTTGCCGTCGAAAGCCAGGCCGATAAGGTTGCCCCGCGCGTCAAGCACCGGACTGCCCGAGTTGCCTCCTGTAATATCTGTATTGCTGATAAAATTGACTATCATCTCCCCATTTGAACCATACACGCCATAGTCTTTGCTGTTGTATAACTCTTTCATCCGTCCGGGGACTGTGAACTCCCAATTATCGGGGTCTTCTTTTTGCATGACGCCTTCCAGGGTAGTATAATAATTATAATGTACGGCATTGGCCGGATAATAATCCTGAACTTTTCCATAGGTGAGGCGCATGGTTTGATTGGCATCGGGATAAAATTTCTGGTCGGGGAGCATCTCATGAATACCCGCCACCAGCAACCGTTTCCCTATCGACAGTTTTTCATTTTGAACGGCCCATGTTTCGGAAACAACATTATTTTGTTGAACAAATGCGTTTATCAAAATCAGTAGGGCATCGGATTCCAGTGTCTTGGCTTTGGGAGCATCCAAAAAACTGTTCACCGTATTCAGGTCGCCAAAAATACTTTTGGAAAACAAATAGGCACTCAATTTATTAAAATCGTATTTATATTTTGCGGCCAATTTCAGAAAATAAGGCGCTTGCTGGTTTTTGGGCACCTCTTCGTAGAACATTTTCAGCATAGCAGCCGTAAGCTTCATATCCGTTGGTTTGCTATAGTCCTTATAAAACTTTTCGGCGGCATCCCTCAATTCGGCGGTTTTTGCTTTCAAGCCGTCAGCATTCAGCGGTTTTTCCTTAAGCAGGGTTTGCAGACTAGTAAACCTTCGAGAGAACACCAAAGCCTCGCATCCCATGATGGATTCAGAAAAATAGGTACGCGCCAGGTTGGTTTTACGTAATTCGGCATAAGCCTCTTTAATCGTGATAAGCACCGAGCCATATTTTTCCTTACGCTCGTTATTGGCCATAATCCATGCTTCAAACTGAGATTCCAGGTGCCGTTTCTTATCGGCCACTTTCAGCTTGTTCAGGGCCTTAACGGTGCCAATAAAATTTTTCCAGTAATTGGATATAGAAGCATATTTTGAAGAATATTTGATGCGCACTTCGGGGCTGGCCTCCATATCTTCGCGCATAATGGCCAGTTTCATTTCGCGGGCTTTGATTCGGGCAGGATAGGACTGATTGGCATACATTTCAATACCATAAGAGGTAAGATAGCGTTCGGTGGTGCCCGGATAGCCCATGATCATAGTAAAATCGCCATTTTTCACTCCTTTTATGGAAACCGGTAACGAATGTTTGGGCTTCATCGGGATATTTTTGTCCGAATAAGGTGCCGGCGAGCCGTCGGGGGCCGTATAAACGCGAAACAAACAAAAATCGGCTTTATGGCGGGGCCACATCCAATTGTCGGTATCGGCACCATACCTGCCCAGTGATGAAGGCGGGGCGCCAACCAAACGCACGTCGGAATAGGTTTGATAAACAATCAGATAATATTCATTCCCTTCAAAAAAACTCTTTACCACAGCATCATACCCATTGTCTTTGGTGGCCTCTTTCTCAATTTTAGCACACAACTCCTCCACTTTTGCCAACCGTTGTTTTTCGGTGAGCTTGGCCTGAAGCCCTGATAATACCTTTTGGGTAACATCTTCGATACGGATAAGAAATTTCACCGACAGGTCGCCGATGGGTAATTCTTCTTTCATATTCATCGCCCAAAAACCATCCGTCAGGTAATCTTTTTCCACGGTGCTTTTCGACTGAATGGCGCCATAACCGCAATGGTGATTAGTAAGTATCAATCCCTGCGACGAGATGATTTCGCCTGTGCAGCCCCTGCCAAAAAGTATAATGGCGTCTTTCAGGCTGGCATTGTTCACACTATATATCTCTTGTGGCGTGAGTTTCAGCCCCATTTTCTGCATGTCCGCATAATTAAGTCTGTCGATGAACATAGGCAGCCACATACCTTCGTCGGCACGGCCGGCCTTTTGGCCACACAAATAAGCAAGCAGACAAAGAAAGAACAACTTTTTCATAATTTTGTCGTATTTAATAGTTTGAAGTTACGGATACAAAATAAAGGATTTTTTTGACAAACGCTGCCGTTAATTTATTACTGAAGCACCACTGAATGAAAAAAAAATGGTATAAATATTTTTTAGGGTTGGTATTAATACTGTTCAGCTCCTGTCACCGCGACCTGTCCGACCCCTTTATACCCAAGGACAAAAAATTCGACACACAGTTTAAATTCAGCACCCGGAAAAACCGAACCGTAGAAAAACACAGCAGTTTTGCACGCAGCAAGGGAGGGTTTAAAGATTCTTTTGGTTCTGCCAAACGAGGCGGCGGCAAAGGTGGAGGCGGCAAAGACTCTTTTTCGTTTAAGCCCTCCAAAAAAACCGGCGGCGGTTTTGGCAAAGATTCTTTCTCGTCTCCCAAGGGTAAAAGAACCGGCGGCGGCTTTGGCAAAGACTCTTTCTCGTCGAAACACGGGAAAAGAACCGGCGGCGGTTTTGCCAAAGACTCCTATTCCGCTTCAGGGAAAAGCCGCTTCGGAAAAGCTTCGCCACGCTTTTTGTCGAAACGGGGAGGCAAAAAAGACAGCTACAGCCTGAAACATAAGAAAGTTTCCGGGATGTTTCGTTTCAGCAAGACAAAAAACAGCATCGTTAGCAAACAAAAATTCCTTGTGTTCGGCAACCATAAACGCATCAACGAG
This sequence comes from Bacteroidales bacterium, assembly GCA_018004645.1. GTDB lineage: Bacteria > Bacteroidota > Bacteroidia > Bacteroidales > CAIWKO01 > CAIWKO01. Next base: position 373 of record JAGNBV010000140.1, on the reverse strand, counting down.
AGCGGCTCCTTCGGGGCAAAACAGAAAAAGGGTTCAGGGCAGTTCGGCAGCGGGCACAAACGCATGGTATCAAAAAAACGTATGGTTTTCAGCGGGGCAAAACGCCTGAGGTCATCAGAAAGTTTCAATGTGCGTGTCAAAAGGCATCCCAGAGTCTTCGGGTTTAATGCAGAAAAAAAACGGGTATCTCCCATAGTCTCGTTGAAACGCCACAAAGACACAGATGCCGGATCGTTCGGACACGGAAGGAAAAACGCCAACTTTTCCAGACAATATGTCTTCAGCAAAAAGCAAAAACGGGTCAAAAAGCGCGATAGCATCTGGTGGGATATGAACCAGAGTTTTCATAAGAAAAAACGCAAAAAGAAATTGC
>JAGNBV010000036.1:26526-27865 GCA_018004645.1 Bacteroidales bacterium | reverse complement strand
CGGGTTTTGCATTCAACAAAAACAGGATTACCAATTTCGAGATGGAAACATCGGCCCTGTATGGCCTGGGAAAAATTCTCGGGCATGATACCCTGACCATTTGTGTGATTATTGCTAACCGTATTGCCAAACAGTTCAGCAAAGATTACAAGCCGTTAATGGAAAAACTGATAACTACCGTACTGGAAAGATTGACAGCCCGTTAGCACGCGGCTGAGAATTATTAATTCAACATCTTAGTTTTTTCATTTTTAAACTGTATTTTTGAAAACAAAAAATACATGAGAAAAATCTATTGTTTTGGCGAAGCCGTTTACGATATAATCTTTAAAGATGAAAAACCTGTAGAAGCCAAACCCGGCGGCGCCATGCTCAACGTGGCCATCTCGCTCGGACGCCTGGGGTTGCCGGTGTGTTTTGTGGGAGATTTTGCTAACGACAGGGTGGGCAACATCATCAAAAGATTTCTTGAAGAAAACAATGTAGATACTTCTTACATTACCATGTACACCAATGCCAAATCGCGTATCGCCCTGGCTTTTCTGGATGAGAAAAATAATGCCGACTATTCATTTTATAAAATAAGGATAGAAGATAAACCTTATATCAGGTTCCCTGAATTGCAGCCTGATGATTTGCTGATGTTCGGATCATATTACGCCATAAAGCCTGAAATCAGGTCTATGGTTTCAGAGTTCATACACACCTGTAAAAACAATGGCGCCGTCGTGGTGTATGACCCTAATTTCAGGCTGGCGCACTTAAAAATGCTGGATCAGCTTAAGCCCTTTATTGAAGAAAATATTGCTGTTGCTGACATTACCAAAGGCTCAGACGAAGATTTCAGAAACATTTTTCATACAGAAGATGCAGAAAAAACATTTTCGGTGCTGCACCACCTGGGATGCAACTCCATGATTTACACCCGAAACCGCTATGGCGTTGATCTGCATACGGCTGATTATCAGCATCATTATGATGCTATTGGGGTGAAACCGGTGAGTACCGTGGGCGCCGGTGATACTTTTACGGCAGGCATGGCTTATTGGCTGTTTAAAAACAATATCAGCAAACGAATTTTGCAACACCTCTCTCCTGAAGAATATGAACAAATGATTAATACAGCTATACGTTTTGCCACCAATGTGTGCAAGAGTTATGATAATTATATTTCATTTGAATTTATTAATGAATTGAAGGAGAGTTTCATAACCCAAAACAGTAATAACGACAAAAAATAAATTGTTTTTCGTATATTTGTATAAAATACTGGGTGATAGAGATAGTAGTCATAAAGAAATATCAGACGGTAAAAAAATCATCCCGTACCCAAGTTTTT
>JAGNBV010000036.1:0-26426 GCA_018004645.1 Bacteroidales bacterium | reverse complement strand
CAGTGGCATTTACTGAATGCACGCCGGATCTTAATGAACAGAATACAAAAACTTAATTCCAAAAAGGCTATCATAAATGGATAAGAAAAATCAAATAGACGACTTATTCCACAAAAAACTTGGCGAGTATGAGCCGCCCTACGTGCCCGAACACTGGCAAATGATGAAATCGGCACTTGCTAACCCGGGTAATACCGCTATGAAAACCAGTGGAAAAAGTATCTCCGACATAATTATGATAATCTCCGCAGTATTTTTAATTACTTCGGGAATTGTTACTTATATAGCGCTGGAAAGATCAAGACAGACGGAAGTTCCCAGCAGACAACTGGCTACCAGTTCAACCATTTCCAATAGCCAGGTTGCCGACCAGAATACCGCCAATAACAGAGTTGTGATGCCCTCGGATACAAAAAGCCTGGCGGAAACTCAAGAAACACGCCCCGCTGACCAACTTAACAATGTTTCAGGAACTAATAACTCGCAAGCCGTAAACAAACTATCCGACGAAAAAACAATTGCTCAAAACCATACTAAATCAGCTCTTCCAACAAAAAATATCAATAAAGGAGATAATAAGTATTCTAATACCGCAGCAGTACAGGTACAAATATCTGATAAGAAGTCAGATAAATTGGTTCTCACGGAAAAAGAGCACGTGGCAGTCCAAAAAGCCGATGATGAAAACTTTGTGAATGGTGTGAAAGTGGACTATCCCAATACCAATGAAGAAAAAGCCACTGTTATAAACACCCTACCGCTTACCGACAAAGAAAAACTTTATGCCGGTTACAGTGAGTCGGAGCTGGATGCACCCCTGTCAGAAGAAATGCAGGAACAGACGAGTGTGATGGATGATTATAACGCGATACAAACCAAGGAAAAAGAAAACAAAAGACAAAGCAATAAAAACAAGAGTCAGCTAAAGAAAAATCCAGAGCCAATGCCAGACTATAAGGTAGGGGTCGTGAATGCCATTGCGATGAATCCTGCCTATACGGGTTACAATCAGCGGCATACTATTGCGGTTTCCACTATGGTATATAAACCTTTGTACAGGCCGGGAAACAATTTTAATGTGCCTTTCGAATACAGTTTTGCTTATGATTTTAATTTCGGAAAAAGGAAAAACTGCGGATTGGGAATCAATTACCAACGCTTTATCGGTGCTGCAGAGGGAATTATGAATGTGGACCTCACTTTTTCTTATCGGTTTAACCTGGCAAAATACCATAACCTGCGGGTGGGAGCTTCGCTGTCGTACTATACCAGCGGCCTCAACTCCGACAATCTGAGTTTCCCGGATATGATCGATGCCAACCATGGTTTTGTCTTTGGTACTTCCGAAGCATTCCCCGCCAAGACAAGCAGGAATTCCATGGATATCGGCCTCGGCGTATGGTATAGCTGGAAGTCGTTGTATGTAGGTGTTTCTGCTATGCACCTTACATCGCCGAATCTGGGTATTATCAGCGAGTATAATATACCCCGCGAATATATGCTGTCTGCAGGATATAATTATTCCATAAACGATTACTATGGCATGTTGCCTGTAGCAGAGCTAAGATACAACGAAAAAACACTCAATTTTTCGCCCGGGATGTTATTTACCTACAAAAAATGGCTGCTTTTTGGTGCTGAGTTCCGTAATCTGAAAGATGCCGGGCTGGTGCTGGGATTTAACATGAAAGATAATGTCATTATCAATATCCGCAGCGGAATTCCTATGAGCAAAGTGCTGATGAATAATTTCGGGATTATTGATTATGCAGGGGTTAATGTGCGTTTGCAGTTTGGTAATCAACGGTAATAGTTTTCGTTATGAAAAAGTTATGGTCCCCGGTTTTATTGATTATTATGCTGTTAGGAATGTTTGTTTCTTGTAAGAAGCAGGATGTACAACCTTCCGAAACACTCTACGATACATTAAAAGTAAATACCGCCTATAGCGTTTATACCATGGGTGAAAATACCGTTCTGACCCTGGACGCTACTGCTCCCGGCGCGGTGGCTTATCTGTGGATGCCCGACTATATCAATACCCCCATGATTACAATTACTCAGGAAGGTAATTATTCGGTTAAGGTAACCACCCACGACAATGAATTCGATTATACGGTGCTGGTTCTTTTTTCGGGAAGCGATTGTTATATCCCCAATTCTTTTTCGCCAAACAACGACGGGGTGAACGATTACTGGCATCCGTTTTTTGCAAACATCTCTTCAGAAAATTTTTCGCTCAACATTTATGATAATGAAAACCTTAAACTGTTTTCATCAAACGATGTGGATGCCAAATGGGATGGCTATCATAATGGATCCCTGATGCCTGCCGGTTATTATTATTATGTGCTGTCGTACCAAACCATTGACGGGGAAACCAAAAACCGCAACGGGATGATTCAGTTGATTCTCTGACAACCAATTAGTTCAAAACGCAAGACCGGGCATGTTTACTGTTTTACCAGTTTTACCATACTGGAATTGTTCTTCGAAATAATTTCCAGGAAATAAATTCCGGCAGACAGGTGGCCGACATTTAGCCTGTTCTGTGTTATGGTTTGCGAAGCTACCAGGCGGCCGAATGTGTTATATATATTAACAGTCATCGGGCCGGTCGCAGTTTCATTCATAAGATATACAACTTCTTTGGCAGGGTTTGGCCAAACCAACACCTGCTCAGTATCTCCTTCAGGTTCGCTGATGCCTGCATACGCTGTTTTAATTGCTCTCCAGGCGTGCACTTTTCCCCAGCCCCATACGTAGCTTCCGGTGTCGGGAATGTTTCCGGTACGGTTGTCTTCACGGGCTGTTTCGATGATGATTTCTTTTATCTGTTGCGGTGTGAGGGTGGGGTTGGCCTGCAACATAAGCGCCACGATGCCTGTAACCATAGGTGCCGACATGGATGTCCCCGAAAAAGGAACAAAATCATAGGTTCTTCCACCGAAATTTATGGAGGCCGAAGGCGTAGACAGGGCCTGATTGGTGAATGAAGATACAGAAGAAACAACGCCAACGCCAGGGGCAGAGATGTCCGGTTTAAGCCGGCCGTCGTAAGTAGGGCCATAGCTTGAGAAATTGGCAATGGTGCCTCCGACAATGGTTCCGTTGGTCAGTTTTTTTTCCGAAAGATGGGCAGCCACGGTTATTACGCTTTTGGTGCAGGCAGGCTCGCCTATGCCATAATACAGATCGCCGTTGGCCCAGTCTTCATACAGGGCGCTTAAAGGTGAGCCCCAGTTGCCCACATCATTGGTAAGTTCGATAAGGTTCCAGCAGTGAATGGTTCCCGAATCGGCCCTGGCAAACAAGGCTATTTTGTATAGTGAAGTATTCAGGTTGCGAACCCTCAGGCGCATATGGGGCCTGTTGTTCTGTGGGTGGGCCGAATCGCAGGCCAGGTTATAAAATATGGTATCGGATCCAATGATCAGGGAGTCCTGAAAATACGGATCAGCGTTGTTTGTTGAAAATTCGGGCGAAGAAGCAATAATTTGGTCGAGGTTATTCAGCACCTTCACCGAGATGTCAAAACTGTGGAGCGGCTCACCCCAGATAGATACCGACTGTCCCCACATTTTGGGATAATAAGCATAATAATCAAATTCTACTTGTGTTTTCATGGTATCAGCGGGGCCCGAGAACGTGTGCTTCAGGTGAAAATATTCATTGCCGTTGTTGCCGCCGCTTGATACAAAAACCACACCGGCAGCCGACAGGGTGTCGATAGCCTGGCTCAGCAGCGATGTTCCATCAAGGGTTCCTGTCCAGAACAACCCCCAGCTTTGATTAATAACCAGCCGTTTGCCCTCGCTGATGGCGTAATCATACATCCAGTTGTACGCATCCAGCACCGCTGCCATATCAACCAGGAAGGTAGCCATCAGGTAATTGGCTTCATAAGCAATGCCGCGGTATATAGTGCCTGCGCCGCTGCCTCCGCAGATGCCCGCCACATGCGAACCGTGGGTAGCCCATTCGTACACATTAAAGGTATCGCACTGTGCCGCCAACAGGTTGGTTTCTCCAGAAATTTCTGTACCATAGGTGTACCCTGAAGGTGGCGGACCAGCCATGCGCCATTGGTCCCATGCTTTTACAATACGTGTATGCGACAGGGTGGTGTCGTAGAACATCGGATTGGTATAATCAAAACCCCAGTCGGTAATGCCAATCAGGACGTCTTTTCCGGTAAAGGGCTGTGGCAGATCAATACCTTGCCAGACACTGTCGACACGGGTGTCGGGTATGGCCCTGTCAAGAAAGGGACGAGCTCTGGCGGCAATTTCCAGGTATGTGATGCCAGGGATAGAAATATTTTCGTCGAAATTTTCTAAAGGTATTAGCAGTGTGATGATGTTCCCTGTTTTCGAACCGGGTATTATTCCATAATCTACAAGAGTTTGTGGGTTATAATTGTCGTTTGTTTTTGCCAGGCAGGCGATATAATGTTTGTCTTTTACTATCCGTATGGGATATTTCTTTTGAAAATATTCCTGATAGTAGCTGTTGTTTTGTGTCTGTCGGGTTTTCAGGTCAGCAATAAATAAATGTGTATCAGCCGAAATGCTTGTTTGAGCCGAAACAGCCGCAAATAACAACAGAAATACTGCCGTTATGCCTGTTTTTTTCATAAAATGGGTATTTTCTGGCCGCAGGTTGGCCGTTTCATAATCAAATAACTATTTTGCTTCGCGTCCCAGTATCCCATAAGCAGGGAAGTGGTCGCTGTAGCCCATAATGTATTGTCCTCCGGCAGCGGTACGCCAGGGATAACCGGTAAAAGTCCCTGTTTTTTGTTGCAGGAAAGGTTCGTTAAATACTTTGGCTTTTATCAGCTTATAGCTGCTGTAGTCATTGCCGGTAAGCGGATAGGATACGATAATCTGGTCGAACAGATCCCAGGCATCGCGGTAGGCATTAGAACCAACACCGTTTTTAAAGAGTTTATACATGGGATTGTACAGGCCGCCTTCTTTTACATCCTCAAGATTTCCTTTAGCATTAAGGTGTTTCAATATGCTGGCATTGGTGGGATCATCGTTCAGGTCACCCATAATGAAAATCTTGGTATTGGGGTTTGCTGCTAATAATGAATCAGTGATATGTTTTGCCAGCAGGGCCGCTTCCTTACGCCGGGGTGCACTGCGTTGTTCGCCGCCGCTGCGTGAAGGCCAATGGTTTACCAAGAAATACATTTCTTCACCGTCGAGCTTGCCCCATACCAGCAATTGGTCGCGGGTACGGAACGAGGTGTCTGAGGATATCAATCTGAAAGGCTTGCTGCCTTCCAGTTCAAAACGGTTTTTCTGATAGATCAGTGCCACATCAACACCACGCCGGTCAGGAGAATTGTAATGGACAATGCCATAATTTTTTGATTTCAGGTTTTCGGTTGAAACCAATCGTTCGATTACATCACGGTTTTCTATTTCCGACAATCCTAAAACGGCTGGTCCATCGGGGACAACATCCTGGCCAATTTTTGAAATTACCTCCGAAATACGCTGCAATTTCAGGTTGAACTTATCCGTATCCCATTTTTGAGTCCCCTCTGGAAGAAATTCATTATCATTTTTGATAGGGTCGTCGATAGTGTCATATAAATTTTCAACATTGTAAAATGCCACGATGGCAATATTGAGTTTTTTGTCCTGTGCATATAATGTAAAACTAATCAGGAAGATGAGTGCTAAAGTCAGGCTTTTTTTTATCATGGTGTCAGGTTTTTGTATAGCGTATGGATTGGCAAAATTACTTCTTTTGCTAAAATTGAATAGAAAATAATTCAAATAAATGTTTTTTAGTACCTTTGCCGAGTTTTTTTGGAAGGATTATTTGCGAATAGTAACAAAGCAAATCCTTAGTTTCAAAAAAACACAGGAAAGAAATCTTTTAATAACTAAGTGATCTTAACATGATGAAAAAGTTCTTTTTAACTTTGCTTGTAGTCTTTATGGTAATTTATGTACAAGCACAAAATGCAACCCTGAGAGGGTCGCTTGCCAATGCCGAAGGGAAACCCCTGGCCGGCGCAAAAGTGATGGTTGGTTTGCAGCAGTTTCTTTCAGATGCCGAAGGAAAGTTTGTTGCCACAGGAATTAGTTATGGTACCGTCGAAATCAATTTTGATATGGATGGTTACGAAACCAAAACGATGACTGTGGAAGTAAATTCGCCTGAAGTGAATCTGGGCATGGTACAGATGAAAGCCGGAGGTCTCGAAAATGCTGTAATGTACCAATCGGAAGTTTCTGCCAGCGCAGTGGAATCGGAAGATGATATAAAGGAACAATATATCAGCGGGCTTTTACATTCTGCCAATGATATTTTTGTGTCCACAGCCGGTTATACGCTGAGCGCTGGCTATTTCCGCCCGAGGGGTTACGACAATGAATATGCCGAGGTGTCTATTGGCGGACTTTCCATGAATGACCCGGAAACCGGACGTCCGAATTACTCTGACTGGGGAGGCCTTAACGATGCAACACGCTATAAAGAAAGTGTTTACGGACTGAGTCCTTCACGATTTGCCTTTGGCTCGTTGGCGGGCACCACCGACCTTGATGTAAGGGCGTCGCATCAGCGCAAACAGATAAAAGCATCTTACGCTTTTTCTAACCGTTCGTACCAGCACCGTGCTATGGTTACCGGCTCTACGGGCATGATGGAGAATGGCTGGGCTGCCACGGTGTCTTTTTCTACCCGTCAGGGAAAATTTGGCTTTGTGGAAGGAACCTCCTATGATGCCTATTCCTATTTTCTTTCTGTGGAAAAAAAGATTGGGAAAAAACACTACCTGTCTTTTACAGGTTTCGGAGCCCCCGCCAAAAGAGGCATGCAGTCGGCTGCTGTTCAGGAAGTGTATGATTTGTTAAACGATAATTATTATAACCCCAACTGGGGATGGCAAAACGGCGAGGTGAGAAATTCCAGGATAAGAACTACCCACGAACCGGTGATTTTGCTGTCGCATTACTTTGATATCAATGATAAGATGAAACTTACCACAACCATTGGTACCAGCTTTGGACGTATGGGAACTACGGCGCTTAACTGGTATGATGCCGCTGATCCCCGCCCTGATTACTACAGATACCTGCCAAGCTACCAGGAAAACAAAGACCTCGACGAAGCTGCCGATCCCATGGTGGTTCAAGCCCTTACCGAAGCATGGCAAAATGATGAAAGCTTCAGCCAGATCAACTGGAACAGGCTTTATCAGACCAACTACCTCAGCTACCTGAATGGCGGCCAGGCTAAATACATCCTCGAAGAACGCCGTCTCGACCATGTGCAGGGCGGTTTATCAAGCCATCTTAACTACGAGATAAACAATCACATTTTCTTTACTGGCGGGCTGAATGTCAACTTATACAAAAGCCATAACTACAAGGTGATTGCCGATATGCTTGATGGTATGACTGATAATAATACCGGTGAAGCTTACGAAGGCTGGTGGGTTGATATTGACCAGTATTCTGAACGCGATTTTCCTTCAGACACCCTGATTCTGCAGAACGACCTGAACAATCCCGACAGAATAGTCAGAAAAGGAGATACCTATGGTTATGACTACAATATCCACATGAATAAAGCAAATCTGTGGGGCGTCGCCGAATTTACCTATACCCATTTTGATTTTTATGCCGGACTGAACCTTACCGGTAGCCAGTACTGGAGAGTAGGTAATATGAAAAACGGCCGTTTTGCCGACGATTCTTATGGCAAATCCGAAAAGCACAATTTCTTTGATTATGCAGTAAAAGCCGGTGTAACCTACAAGCCCACCGGACGTCATTATATTTTGCTGAACGGTGGCTACATGACCATGGCGCCTTCTTTCAGCGATGTATACCTCTCGCCCAGGGTGAGAAATACCGTCATACCCGATATCAAATCCAAAAAGATTTTCAGCGCTGACCTGAGTTATATCGTTCGCTATCCAAAATTCAACGGACGTGTAACTGCTTTCCACACTATGTTCTGGAACGATACCAAGGTAAACGGTTTTTATCACGATGACCTCAGGACCTTTGTGAATTATATGATGTTTGATATCAACAAAGTACACCAGGGAATAGAACTTGGTGCAGAAGTCAAGATTATTCCGGTATTATCCGCAACGCTGGTGGCTTCTTACGGAAACTACAGATACACCAACAGGCCAACAGGTTATATGTCGGTCGAAAATGGTTCCTTACCTGATTCCATGCAGACGATATATTGTAAAAACTTCTATGTAAATGGTACGCCTCAGGCCGCCGGTTCGCTTGGACTGAAGTTTAATCATAATTTCTGGTTTGCCAACTTAAATGCCAACCTTTTTGCCAACAACTGGGTTGATTTCAGCGCAGCCCGCCGTACCGTTGAAGCCATACAGTATCTGTATCCGGGCGATGCCAGAATCAATAGCATTACCGAACAGTACAAAGCAAACGAAAAACCGCAATTCACCCTGGATGCTTCAGTTAGCAAATCCTGGAAAATCAAAAAATTCTACCTGATTTTGAACGGAAGCGTGAGCAACATTTTGAATAATACCAAAATGATTACCTCAGGGTACGAACAACTCAGGTTTGATTACAATACGCTGGATACCAATAAATTCCCGGTAAAGTATTATTATGGATTGGGCCGGACTTTCTATTTCATGATTACTTTCAGATACTAATTACAAATTGAAATTCAAAAATTAAGGATATGAAAATTTTCAAAATGACAAGCAAAATGTGGTTAATGACCGTAGCAGCTACTCTGGTCGTTATGACAAGTTGCAAAAAGGAATTAGATACACCACCCCTTGCCGAGCCAGTGTTTACGTTGCCTGCTGGAGCTACACTGATGACTATTGCTGATTTTAAAACCACCCCGGCAGGGACTGTGACAGATGATGTTTATATTACCGGCACGGTATGCGCTAACGATATTTCGGGAAATATATACAAATACCTGTATTTTCAGGATACTACCGGAGGCATTGGCATTGGATTGGATAAGATTTGCCTTTACAACATTTATTCGGTAGGGCAGAAGATTTATGTGAAATGTAATGGACTGGATTTCCGTTTTGTAAATAGCATGCCTTACCTGGGTATTCCCTATAACGGAGCTCAGACAGCCATTCCTGAAGATGATGTGGACAAATATGTATTCCGTCACGGATTACCGGGTACAGCGCCTGATGCACTGGTGCATGCCACTTCCGGACTGACAGATAATCTGCTCGGTATGCTGGTACGTTTCGACAGCGTATCATTTGCCGATGCCGGAGAAACCTTCAACAGCGATGTGTACCAGAGTACTCAAAACCGCATCATTTCTGATGGAACGGGAGATGTAACCCTGCGCATCAGCGGCTACGCTAATTTTCATGCCGACACCATTCCATCCGGAAAAGGAACGGTTTATGGAATACTGACAAAGTATAATTCTACCTGGCAACTAATGTTGCGCGATATCAATGATGTAGTGTTTTAGTTGTCGAGTTGCTTTTTGAACTATAATTTAGCTTATAAAGAAAATAAATAAAATGAAAACGATAAAAACAAAAAAAATCTGGATATTGGCACTCACTGCCCTTGTGTTTTCAATGACAGGCTGCAAAAAGGATTTTGATGTGCCTCAGCCCGAAGTCCCTGCGTTTACTTTGCCTGCCGGTGCTACACTAAAGACCATAGCTGATTTTAAAATCACTACCACGGGAATTGTTACCGATGATGTATATATCTGTGGCATAGTGGGTGGCAACGATATTTCCGGAAATATATACAAGTTTCTTTATATTCAGGACTCTACGGGAGGATTGGGTATAGAGATTGATAAAGTAAATATGTTTAACATTTATCCCGTAGGACAGCGCGTGTATGTGAAATGCCAGGGCCTGCACTTTGGTTTCGAAAAAGGCATGCCCAACCTTGGAGGATTTTACAATGGAGCAGTGATTCCTATTCCTGAGGTTTTCGTTAACGACCGTATCTTCCGCGATGGACTGCCCGGGCCTGCACCCGCAGCCATGCTGCATACCACCACCAACCTGACGGACGATCATCTTGGCATGCTGGTGCGTTTCGACAGCGTTTCGTTCAATGCCGCCGGACAGATTTTTAATGACGATGATGCGTATAAAGAAACATTTAACCGTATCATTACTGATGGTGCCGGCGATGTTACCGCAAGGATTAGCTGGTACGCTGATTTTCACCGGGAAACCATTCCTTCAGGAAAAGGCACCGTCTATGGCATACTCACAAAATATAACAGCACCTGGCAACTGTTAATCAGAGATTATAATGATTTGCAGGGTTTTGATTTTGCCACAAAGGCTATTTTTACCGAACCTTTCGAATCGGGGATGGGCGATTTTACCACTTATGACTCTTTAGGTACACAGGCATGGACCTTCAGCTCCAGCTACGGTATGACGATCACAGGCTACGAAAGCGGTACCCGCTATGCCAATAAAGATTATTTAATCTCCCCGGCTTTAGATCTTACACAATACGACAGCGTTTACCTGGCTTTTGACCAGGCTATCAATTACTATTCCGGATCAAATATTCAGAGTCGTCATTCCGTGTGGATCACTACTAATTATAACGCATCTAATCCTGCAGCCACCACTTGGGTAAGTTTGTCAGTGCCTACGTATCCTGCAGGTAATAGCTGGTCCTTTGTCAATTCGGGCAAAGCATACATACCTGCGGCTTTCAACGGTGCTACCAACGTGCGTTTTGCCTTTAAATATGTCAGCACGGGTACATCCAGCGAAACCAGTACCTGGGAAATAAAGAATGTGGTCCTTATGGGCAAACAAAATTAGTAAAACACCTTTTTGTTTAAAGGGTTGTTTCCGCGAGGAACAACCCTTTTTTATTTGTTTACTAGTCGATATTAGGCATAGAAAAATGTAAAGAATATTTTGTCCGTAGGCCATAAACATTAATACTCTTTAATCTACTGCACAGAATATATTTTTTTTGAATTTCTTTTTCTATTGATGCCTGGCCTGAAAAATTCATTCGAATTTTTACTCTTCGGGCCGACAAAAGAAAATCCGTTAATCCGGCAATGATTTGTCGTCTGAAATATTTCCTTTGCCGGGGTTACCGGACCTGCTGCCCGCTGCGTCCACACGCATACAATTTCACTTTGATTAATTATGAATAGTTCAGGTTATCTCCTGCCGGAGTATAAACACAATATTCCTGACCTTAACGATGGTTGTTAAAAACAGGTACTATAAATTAAAAGTGGCTGTCTCAAAAAATTCTTAGTGCGACTTTGGGTAAACCCGGAAACTTACTGGAAAATATAATAGTCAAACCATGAGGAAAACAAAGCCCTGGCCGGAAGGGAGGTGCAAACCGAGGCCGAGGCAGCGGACATTACGGCTACATATTCGCAAAATTTGAACCCAAAGTATTCAGTGCCCACGTTGCGGCCTGGATGGTGCCGGGGTGTATGTGTTGCTGCGGCAAATCAACGAGCAAAAAAAAACTGCTCCGTTTCCGAAGCAGTTTTTTTCTTTGAAATAAATAGCTTGCTTATTCTTTAATAAATTTGGCCTTGCCGCTTATTACATTCTGTTTTAGCAAAGTCACAAAATAAATACCGGATTGAAGGTTGGATACGTTCAGGTTGGCAGTATTGCCGCTGACACTATAGGTAGCCACCGTTTCTCCGAGGATGTTCACAATATTAATCTGGCTGATGCCTTCAATATCGTTGATGTTTAAAGTAGCAGAAACCGGGTTCGGATACACGGTGAATGACAGTTCTTCCGTTTCGGAAATGCTGCTGGTTTGTTCGCTGTTAATGGATAAAATGCGGTATTCATTGAATGAATAATGCACCGGGCCCGTGATGTTGTAAAAATTATTGACAACGAGATAGAGGGTAGTGTCGCACAGGTCGTGGACTTTCACCGAATCGGCAATGTTGCCGGTAGCGGTTACGGGATACATGCCATAATCGGGAGGAGCGATAACGCGGGCATTGCTAATTTTTACCAAAACGCCTTCGAGTTCTTCTGTTAACAGAGTAATGTCGTGTGGCTGATAGGAATAGCCTGATCCAACGATATTGATATTGGTGATGTTAGTCAGTTCAGTACACTGAAAATATTCATCAACTTTTCCGGTAACGTAAACAGAGTCGCCTTCCTGAACACCTGAAGAAGCAATCAGCGGGGAGGAATAAATATATAGTCCGTTCCAGGCACCAAGGCCACTCTGGATAAACATTCCCTGGGTACAAATTGCGGTTACAACGCCGCCTGTTACCACCGTAGAGTCTTCGTAAGCGGATGCGAAGTTAGCTGATGTTGAATATTGGATGTCATAAATACTGACGGTGTCGGCAGGTTGAATTATGGCAGTTACCGTATCGATGTTAACGTCATCTACCTGAATATCTTCGAGATCGCCTTGGGTCATTTTTACCAAAATAATAAACTGAGCTGCTGCTGATGTGGTGTCGGCTGCAAGGTTAAATGATTTCTGAATCCATGTGTTTGTATTGATCGTGTCAAAAAGGGTGCTATTATAAACATAGTTATTACCGCTGGAGCCAACTCCTTTATAATAACCTGCTTTTAATAGACCATGTCCTTTAATCCAGAATGTCATCTGGTAAGTTTTGCCGGAATCAATAGAAACATTTTGAGTAGTAAGCCTTTTGTTGGTATTTAACCGGTTTTTAAGTTTACAGGCATAGGTTCCACCATGCGGTGCAGTAGTATATTGCGAAATACTATCAGCAACAAAACTGGTTTTTGTGCCGAACCAATCGGTAGGAACAATCGGGGCGGAGGAAGTCCAGCTTTCAAAACCGCTGGTGAAGACCTGGGCAGAAGCGGCGTTGATAAACAAGCCGAAGAATGCTGCCACTAGAATAACATAGATTTTTTTCATGTTTTTTTTGTTTAAGTTATTTAAAATGAGGTTTTTATGTTAATAAAATAATGTTAAAAAATAATCACTTATGTTTTCGGACAACAAAAATACAAATAAATACCCAACCTTTTGATGTTTTTCTTACGGAAGTTTTGTTTTTTTCAACATTTTTTGATTGTACTGCTTATTGTTGGTACAATTTTTTTTGTCATTTATGGTTTTTCTGCAAAATAATATGTAGGTTTGTTACGTTTTTTAAAAAATTTTTTTTGTGACCGACAGCGTAATAATTATTCCAACCTACAACGAACGCGAGAATATCGAAAAAATAATCCGTAAGGTGTTTTCGCTTCCAAAAGAATTTAATGTGCTAATCGTGGAAGATAATTCTCCCGATGGCACCGCCGCCATTGTTAAAACCCTGATGACCGAGTTTCCCTGCCGCTTGTTTATTGAAGAACGCAAAGGCAAGCTGGGCCTGGGAACTGCTTACATACACGGATTCAAATGGGCGCTGGCGCATGACTACGGATACATCTTTGAAATGGATGCGGATTTTTCGCACAACCCGGATGACCTTATCCGGCTGTACGATGCCTGCGCCAAAGACGGCGCCGATATGTCCATTGGTTCCCGGTACATCAACGGTGTCAACGTGGTCAACTGGCCTATGGGCCGGGTGCTGATGTCGTATTATGCCTCGGCTTATGTTCGGATGATTACCCGCATGAAAATCCGTGATACTACTGCAGGGTTCAAATGCTATACCCGCAAAGTGCTCGAAACCATTGAATTAGACAGGATACATTTTATTGGCTACGCTTTTCAGATTGAGATGAAATTCACCACCTGGAAACATGGTTTCAAAATCAAGGAAGTGCCTATCATCTTTACCGACCGTACCGAAGGACAATCAAAGATGAGCAAAGGAATTTTTAAAGAAGCCGTTTTTGGAGTAATCTCCCTAAAAGTTCGTAGCTGGTTCCGCACTTATAAAAAGGTTGCTTAACGTATTTCTCTATTTTGATTTTTATCCATGAGTTGCAATTATTTGATTAAAAATGCATTAGTTGTCAACGAGGGAGAAATCTGCCAAAAAGATATCCTGATTGCCAATGGCCTGATTGAAGATATTGCTGGCTGTATTGATCTTACCAGGGACTACAGACAACTGCATGGTATTGAAACCCTTGATATTTCCGGCAAGTATGTGATGCCCGGCATCATCGACGACCAGGTGCATTTCAGAGAGCCGGGACTGGAATACAAGGGCGATATCGCTTCGGAATCAGCAGCCGCTGTGGCAGGAGGCGTTACCAGCTTTATGGATATGCCTAACGTAAAACCCCCCACTACTACCATTGACTTATTAGAACAACGATATGCCGCTGCCGCTGAACGCTCTTCAGCCAATTTTTCGTTTTACCTGGGCGCTACAAATGACAATATAGGGGAGTTGAAAAAATTTGATTCCGAAAACAACTGCGGAATTAAGGTCTTTCTCGGCGCCTCCACGGGCAATATGCTTGTTGACGATTACCAGGCGCTGCAACAGATTTTTAAATTACCTTACCTCATTGCCATACATTCTGAAGACGAAACCATCATCAGGGAAAATGCTGAAATATTCAGACAAAAATATGGGGAAGAGGTGCCTATCGCATGTCATCCTTTGATCCGCAGCACCGAGGCCTGTTTTGTTTCTACCAAAAGAGCCTTTGAAATGGCTGAAAAAAATGGCACACGCCTTCATATCCTTCATTTGTCAACCGCTGCAGAGCTTGATTTGCTAAATGCTAAAAAACCTTTAGCCGATAAAAAAATAACCGCCGAAGTATGTTTACACCACTTGTGGTTTAATGATACCGCCTATCAGGCCAAAGGCACGCACATAAAATGGAATCCTGCCATTAAGACCGAACAGGATCGGGCCGCGTTGTTTGAAGCCATGCTCGACGGGCGCATCGACATGGTGGCCACCGACCATGCCCCGCATACGCTGGAAGAAAAACGTCAGACTTATTTTAAAGCTCCCTCGGGTGGACCACTGGTGCAACATTCGCTGCAGATGATGCTGGAGTTTTATTACCGGAAACTATTGTCGCTGGAACAGATTGCAGAAAAGATGTGTCACAACCCTGCCACCTGTTTTCATATCGAAAAACGTGGGTTTATCAGAAAAAAATACTATGCCGATCTGGTGGTTTTTGATCTGAACAGGCAGGTTACCGTAAGCGAAGAGAATATTTTATACAAATGTAAATGGTCGCCATTGGCGGGCCAGGTGTTTCATTCGGAAATAAGCAATACCTTTGTCAACGGGCAGATGGTTTACGACGGCCGGCAGGTTTCGGATAAAATAAAAGGAATGAGGCTTCGTTTTAACCCAAGGTAAATTAATGGCTGGCTTAAGGTGATGAAAAAAATACTGATATTGTTTTTATTTGTGTTGGCGCTTGACGCTTGCTCCAAAGATAAAAGGGTGTCCATCCCTGACGAAGTGATACCGCCTGAACAGATGGTGCCTGTTTTGGTGGACTTTCATTTAGCCGAAGCTGCACTGGTAAAGGCCAGGGAAGCACAGAAAGATGTTGATTTTTTGCGCGACCATTATTTTAATTCCATTTTGAAAAAGTACAACATCAGCTATAGTAAATTCTATGGGAGTATGAAGTTTTATTCCGAAAACCTCAAGGAGTTATATATCATATACGGTGATGTGGTGTCGGAATTGAGCAAAACCCAGTCGAGGATACTCAGCAGGCCACGGTAATTATTTTGTATAATCGGCGTTTACCGTATCAATGGTGGTTTGGTCGTTTACGTAATACTTCATGGTAAACTTGTTTGCATTGATCAGGTTGCCTGAACCGTGAACAGTATTCCCGCAGATTAGCTGCGAGGGCAGGGTGAGGTTGTTGGTCGTGGCTATAGCATACACTTTTTCGGATGCTCCGTACAAATGAAAATTTCCTATAAGGATTTGTGCGCTGTTTGTCTGGTCGAGGCTTACAGTAACACTATACGACATGCCTGAATGTTCGGAACAAAGCCATGTTCCCAGGTAGGGTGCCCGTACATCTTCGTCGGGATTGATAACATCGTTGGGATCGCATGAATACAGTGTTGTCAGGCCTAATATCAGAAGAAAGGCTGCATATTTCACAAGTTTTTTCATGGTGCTTTGTTTTATCAGGGTGATAACAAAAATTATTCCAGAACTTTATACCAGCTTATCAATCAGAGAGTCGTCGGCAATATTGGGCAGGGTAACCTGGAGCAGGGGCTCCTGTTGCATGGCGCGCCGGATGGCAAATACTGCTCCCGGGTTTCGTGCCCAGCTCCGGCGGCTGATGCCGTTGTTGACATCCCAAAATAGCATAGCTTTTAATCTTCGGGCAGCATCATCGGAGCCATCGAGCACCATGCCGAAGCCGCCGTTGATGACTTCGCCCCAGCCAACACCGCCGCCATTATGCAGCGATACCCAGGTGGCGCCTCTGAAAGAGTCGCCGATGACATTCTGCACCGCCATGTCGGCAGTTTTGTTAGAGCCGTCGTAAATGTTGGAGGTTTCGCGGTAGGGCGAGTCGGTACCCGATACATCATGATGGTCGCGGCCAATAACTACAGGGGTGGTGATCTCTCCGTTTTTTACGGCCTCGTTGAAGGCGGCGGCCAGCTCGGTGCGGCCCTGCGCATCGGCGTACAATATGCGGGCCTGCGAGCCTACCACCAGCTTGTTTTTCTTGGCTTCACGTATCCAGCGGATGTTGTCTTTCATCTGTTGCTGAATTTCGTCAGGGGAAGAGGCTGCCAGGTTTTCGAGTACCTGTATGGCTATCTGGTCAGTGGTGTCGAGGTCTTCCGGCTTTCCGGAGGTGCATACCCAGCGGAAAGGCCCAAAGCCATAATCAAAACACATGGGCCCCATGATGTCCTGCACATACGAGGGGTACAAAAATGCTCCGTCAGGCTTCATGATATCGGCGCCGGCACGGCCCGATTCGAGCAAAAAGGCGTTGCCGTAATCAAAGAAATACATTCCCTGTGCAGACAGTTTGTTGATGGCAGTAACCTGCCGGCGCAAAGATTCCCTGACTTTTTCCTTAAAGAGTTCCGGCTGCGCGGCCATCATGGAGTTTGATTCATCAAAGCTTAAGCCTGCGGGGTAATATCCTCCTGACCAGGGATTGTGCAACGAAGTTTGGTCGGAGCCAAGATCCACATGAATATTATCTTGGGCAAGCCGTTCCCACAGGTCCACAATATTGCCCTGATAGGCCAGTGAGACCGTTTCTTTGCCGGCCTGAGCCTTTTTAATTCTGATTAGAAGCTCGTCGAGGCTGGTAAAAACTTCATCCACCCAACCCTGCGAGTGACGGGTATGCACGGCTTTGGGATTTATTTCTGCCACAACACCGATGACGCCTGCTATCACCGCTGCCTTGGGCTGTGCGCCCGACATGCCGCCGAGGCCTGAGGTAACAAAAAGCTTTCCGGCAAGGCCTTCGCCCGATTTATCTATTTTTCTTCCGGCATTAAGCACCGTAATTGTTGTCCCGTGAACGATACCCTGCGGACCAATGTACATGTATGAGCCTGCCGTCATCTGTCCGTACTGCGACACGCCCAGCGCGTTGAACCGTTCCCAGTCGTCGGGTTTGGAATAATTGGGGATCACCATGCCGTTGGTTACCACGGCTCTGGGGGCATCTTTGTGCGAAGGGAACAAGCCCATAGGATGCCCGGAATACATCACCAGCGTTTGTTCATCGGTCATCGTGGCAAGGTATTTCATGGCGAGCAGGTACTGCGCCCAATTTTGGAATACGGCACCATTGCCGCCATAGGTGATTAATTCGTGCGGATGTTGTGCCACGGCCGGATCGAGGTTGTTTTGTATCATCACCATGATGGCAGCGGCCTGCTTCGATTTGTGGGGATATTCGTCGATGGGCCTGGCAAACATCTGGTATTGCGGACGAAAGCGGTACATATATATCCTGCCGTATTCCTTTAATTCTTTCATAAATTCGGGTGCAAGGATGGCGTGGTGCTTTGGTTCAAAATAGCGCAGCGCGTTTTTCAAAGCCAGTTTTTTTTCTTCGGAAGTAAGCATGTCTTTACGCCTTGGGGCATGATTTACAGAGGCATCATAGGCGGGAGCTTCGGGAAGTTGTTCTGGTATTCCTTCCAGGATGGCCTGCTGAAATTGTTGGGTATTCATAGTTGATATTATTTTGTTCAGAATTTATTCTTTGAAACAAAATTACGAAAAATCCGGGATATGAGATTTTTGGTTGTTAAGGATTATATAGTGGTTTTTTATTATTTTTGTTTTTATGAATTACCTTGCTCATGCCTACCTGTCGTTTGATACCGGAGATTTCCTGGTTGGAAATTTTATTGCCGATACGCTCAAGGGCAGGCCTGATGGTTATAATGAGCAAATCCGCAAAGGCCTTGCCCTGCATCATAAGATTGATGAATTTACTGATAACAATGAGCATTTTAAAAAGAGTACGGATCGTATCGACAAAAAATTCGGACTATATTCCGGGGTGATTATTGATATGTTTTATGATCATTTTCTGGCAGCCAACTGGAGTAAATACCACGACGAACCTTTATCGCAATTTGTTGCCAGGGTGTATAAAACCATGTTGGTGTCGTATCCGATTTTGCCCATCAGGATGAAACGTATGCTGCCTTTTATGGTGATGGGCAATTGGCTTGAGTATTACAAAAATCCTCATTGTTACCGGCATTTTTTCAAAGGCTTGTCGCTGCGTGCCCGGCACGCCCCCGGCCTGAAAGAAGCTGCTGCTGAGATTTTTGTGCATTATAAAGAGTTTGAAAAAGATTTCAGTAAATTTATGGACGATATTATTCCTTATGTCAAAAACCTTCAGAAAAATTAAAACCACCGAAAATATGAAACAAATTACAGCAATTTTTTTTCTGCCGATACTATTGTTCTGCGCTTGTTCGGGCAACAAGGCATCCGAAGATAATGCGGAAATAAAAAGCGATACTGCCATTGCTTATGTGGACCAGATACCCGCTGATGGCAAAAAAATGTTGATCAAGTCGGCTATTATCCACATGAAGTCATCCACCTTTGGTATGACACAGAACATCGTGATGTATATGGATGATTATGGCAAGAAGCAGATGACCGAGGTAAGCCAGAAGATGCTTGGGCAGGAGGTTTTGCAGCGTTCGGTGAGTGATTCGGTGTATATGTATACATACAGCCCAAAAGATAAGACCGGAAAAAAAGCCAGAATAGAAAGCGGTGGGACTGACAACATCAATTTTACGGCTATCACGCGTGAAATGGCCCGTGAGTTAAACCTGAAGAAGACCGGTACGACGGTAGTTGCCGGACATTCCTGCGAGGTTTACACGTTGGAGGTTCCGGCTGCAAAACTGAAAGGGACGTACTATATCTGGAAGGGGATACCCATCAAGACTGTATCTACCGTAGGGGGAATCAGCATCACCATGGAGGCGACCAGGATAGAAGAAAATGTGGCTATTCCGGCCGAAACCTTCGCGATTCCTGAGGATATTTCTTTTGAGGAGACAGCATCGTTCAAATAACTGAAAAATTTTTTGTACCTTTGCACTCACAGGGGCTGACCGGTTTTGACAGCGAGGTTAGTGGATCTGTAAGCATGCCGGGCGTTGTGTGTGTGGCCCGTTAATCCCAATGCTCACGCCAGTTAAATGGCAACGATTACAATTACGCCTTAGCTGCTTAATTTAGAATTAGGCACTGGCTGCTTCCCGGGAAACTACTCCCTGCCGTGTCCCGTCAGAAGCATCGTAAAAGCGGGGATAGTTCAGTCAGTGCCCTGATGCCTGAGCAAAACTTTAAGGGATAAGGATAGGGTAGGACGGCTTTTTTCCGGCTTTATCACGAAAAACAATAGAAAGCTAAGCATGTAGAAAGCATTTCTGCTACTTGTTTGGACGAGAGTTCGAATCTCTCCAGCTCCACCAAACCAACACTTCTTCACTCCGAAGGAGTGTTTTTTATTTTATAGAAAGACAAGAAAAACTTGTTTTTCTTTGGATTTATAAAAAATAAAAATGCACTTAGCAAAAGAAGTGTTGGTTTGAAGCCCCCCAATTAGAGTTCAGCGAAGCTAATCTCTCCAGCTCCGACTTTTCGAAAACCTGTTTTAAGGAACAACGGGTTAACCTGAACCGAACCAAGACAAAGACTAAATCACAGATTCCCTTATTGCCAAAAGCCCTTGAAATTATTGAAAAATACAAGTCTTTACCAAGGCAAGACCCAAATGCTTTGCTTCCTGTCATAACAAATCAGAGAATGAATGCTTACCTAAAAGAACTTGCTGATATTTGTGAAATAAACAAAACACTGACTTTCCATATAGCCCGTCATACCTTTGCTACAACTGTAACTCTTACTAATGGCGTTCCCATTGAATCTGTAAGTGCTATGCTGGGGCATAAAAGTATCCGTACCACACAGATATATTCTAAGGTGGTGGAGTAAAAATTAAGTGGTGATATGAGGGCATTACGTGAAAAGATGATGGGGGATAAGACCAAAGGTAAAAATAGAAAGCCTTCAGCAGCAATGCCGGCATAGCAGTATTGAAGAAACCGATAATTATCTTAAATCGCTCAGTCTAAGCTATAAATAGGCTTTTTTAATAAAAATGCCGGAATTATAAAGGGTAAAAATATTACGTTGTTTTAATAAATCTATTCATATGAATTTTAAGTATCATCGAAAACTCATAAATTATCTTGTCATCGCTGGTTAATAACCCAACATTACTACCTATCTGGATGAATTTTAAAAACAATTCCTTTTGTGTCAGCTGAGGATCATAATGAGCACCTCCATGCTTTTCCGAATACATTCGAATAAAATCGTTACCCGTATATACCTTACCTAAAGACCTAAGCACTTTTTTATCCAACCAATCATTTAAGTGGAATTTTCTAATTTTTATGCCAGTTGGCATATCAATAGAAAAAAATGTTGCAGTTGTGTGAAAATCTGGAACTGGCAATTCCTCTGGAAAATTTTCTATATCCGAAGTATAAAATTCAATAGGGTAACCAGTTTCAAGTGCTAAATCTAAAAAAAGCGGATTAAATTGTCTGTTATTACCTTTTACGACCAAACCACGTAATTGAGATCCTAAAACATTAAAAAAACTTAACTTCCCCAATTTAATATTTTCGAGGGAATTATCAATTATTTCCAAAGCATCTTTAATCTGTGAAAGCCGATACTCTCTTGGAAGTTTCATTTATACTAATATTAATTGAACCATTAAAATGTATTTTCATCAATTACTCCAATGCTCTGCCAGCAACTCCGCCTGTTGCAACACCGTATGAACCGCCTTTTCCTGTTTGTCTGGCGGATAGCCGTATTCACGCAACACACGCTTAACGATCACCTTTAAACGTGCTTTTACATTCTCCTTAATAGTCCAGTCAATAGTGGTGTTGGCACGTACCCGTTTTACAAGTATGCGGGCAATATCCCGCAAGGTTTCATCACCAAGCACTTTCACGGCGCTGTCGTTCACTTCCAGCGCATCATAAAATGCCAGCTCGTCTTCGGTAAGTTTCAGTTTTTCGCCACGTTTATCGGCTTCCCTCATTTCACGGGCAAGGTCAATCAACTCATTTATTATTTCTGTTGCTGAGAGCAGATTGTTCTGATATTTGTTTATTGCATTTTCAAGCATCTCTGACAGCGTCCGGCTTTGCACCAGATTGAATTTCGTACGCACTTTTATTTCGTCACTCAACAGCTTGCGAAGCAGTTCAAATGCAATATTTTTATGCTTCATGCCCTTCAATTCAGCAAGGAAATCATCAGAGAGTATTGACAGATCAGGTTTTTTTATACCGGCAGCATCGAAAACATCAATTACACCCTCGGAAACAACCGCCTTATCAACTATTTGCCTTATTGCTGTTTCTATCTCTTCGTCAGTTTTTCCGTTGCCGTTGCTTTCAAATTTCACCAAACGTGCTTTGATTGCCTGAAAAAATGCCACTTCATCATTCACCTCCGTTGCTTCCGGTTGTGTTTTGGCTAAGGCAAAAGCTTTGGACAAGGTTGTGACTTCTTTAACAAAGCGTTCTTTCCCGTTTTCTAACTTTAAAATATGCTCTTCAGAAGAAAGGATAATACTCAGTTTTTGTGCAATAGGGGCGGAAAAATAAGTCGCATATTCATGGCCATGCATCATTTGTTGTATGACCTCAATCTTTTCGAGCATTAATGCTACTGCCTGACTAATATCAAAAGTTGGATCACCTTTTCCGCCGCTTTCGGTATAGACTGCCAATGCTCTTTTTAAATCAGATGCGATACCGATATAATCTACAACCAATCCACCCGGTTTATCTTTGAATACACGGTTCACCCTTGCGATTGCCTGCATCAAACTATGCCCTTTCATGGGTTTATCAATGTACATTGTGTTTAAACAAGGAACATCGAAGCCAGTCAGCCACATATCCCGGACAATAGCCATCTGTAATTGATCCTGTGGGTCTTTAAAACGTTCTCCAAGGGCTTTTCGCCTTGGTTTGTTACGTATGTGCTGCTGGTAGTTTTCCGGGTCGGAAGACGAGCCGGTCATGATTACTTTTAATTTGCCTTTTGAATCGTCCTTATCGTGCCAGTCAGGCCGTAATTTTATTATTTCATCGTAAAGGTCAACAGCAATTCTCCGGCTCATAGCAACCACCATTGCTTTGCCTTCAAAAACTGTCTGCCGGTTTTCAAAATGTGTAACAATATCCTTTGCAACAGTCTTTAACCGTTCCGTCTGTCCAACAATAGCCTCGATACGCGTCCATTTTGATTTTGCGCTTTGGACTATATACTCCGGCGTATCCTCTGCGGCTATTGATAGTTCTTCATCTATCGTATTTTTTTCGTCTTCGTCAAGGTGAATTTTTGCAAGGCGGCTTTCGTAATATATTCTGACAGTAGCGCCGTCTTCAACCGCCTGCTGAATATCGTAAATATCAATATATTCACCAAAAACGATTTTTGTATTGCGGTCGGTCAGTTCAACCGGAGTGCCTGTAAAACCGATAAATGTTGCATTAGGCAAGGCATCACGCATGTGCTTGGCAAATCCATAAGCTATTTTCGAGCCTATTTCTGTACCGTTTTTATCAGTAATATATTTGGTTTTTGCTTCAAAACCATATTGTGTGCGATGCGCTTCGTCTGCTATCACAATAATATTGCTCCGATTTGAAAGCAACGGAAATATTTCTTCGAGGTCTTCCGGAAAAAACTTCTGAATAGTGGTAAAAACTATTCCGCCGGCTGCAACTTTCAGTAACTTTTTTAATTCATCCCTGCTGTCTGCCTGCTGTGGATCCTGACGCAACAACTGCCGGCAGGAGGCAAAAGTGTCGAATAACTGATCGTCAAGGTCGTTTCTGTCGGTAATTACAACAACGGTAGGATTATTTAAAGCCAAGACCAACTTGCCGGTATAAAAAACCATTGAAAGCGATTTCCCGCTTCCCTGAGTATGCCAAACCACGCCGCCACGCCGGTCGCCCTTGTCGGTAGTGGCAATAGTGGTAGTATTGACGGCTTTATTTACCGCATAATACTGATGATACCCGGCAATTTTCTTTATGGTTTCAACAGTAATAATACCGGTTTTGAGGTCTTCTTTTTTGTCTTTCTCAAATACAATAAAGTGCCGGATCAGGTCGAGCATTGTTTTTTTGTCCAGCATTCCGGCAATAAGTGTGAGCATCTGGCTGACCAGGTGTGACGCTTCGTTTTGCCCATCGGTGGTTTTCCAGGCAAGGAAACGGGAAAAAGCGGATGAAATAGTACCAGCTTTGGCTTCAAGGCCATCGGAAGCCACAAGAAAAGCATTGTATTGAAATAATGAAGGTATTGCAGTTTTGTAATTCTGCAATTGTGTGTAGGCTTTTTTTACGGTTGCCTTTTCGTCTGCCGGGTTTTTCAGTTCAATAACCACCAACGGCAAACCGTTAACGAATAAGACGACATCCGGCCTTTTGTTTTCATTGTTTTCAATAACCGTGAACTGGTTGCAAACAACAAACTCGTTATTCTCCGGATTATCATAATCAATCAGCCAAACCTTATCGCCCCGTTCATCCCCGTTGATGCGGTATTCCACTTCGATGCCCTCGGTAAGCATCACATGAAAGTTTTCGTTGGTTTGTAATAAATCGGGTGTGGCAACCCGTAAAACGGTTTTCAATGCCTGCTCTTTTGCAATCTCAGGTATAGCAGGGTTAATACGATAAATGGCGTTTTTTAGGCGTTCAATTAATAAAACCTCCTGGTAATTTTCTCTTTCCGGTTTAGTGCCATCACAGGCAATATCAGGCCCGTAGAGGTATTTGTAGCCCAATTGCTCAAGGTGTTCAATAGCGAGGAGTTCTATGTCGGTTTCGGTGATTTTTTTCATTAATAATGTAAAATCCAGATCAGAGTGTTTTATTTAACTCTTCAATTGCCAGATATATTTTTGAATATGAAGCGCTGCTGTTTTTATATTTTTTTGCTCTTGCACAAGCCTTATCTATATTGGTATTTTGCCCTTTTGACATTTCCTTTGCCCATTTTTCTTTTTCAAGAAAGTCTTTCGTTTTTTCGTAGTTTTTTATAAACTTTTTCAAATCTCTTACTACTTGCTGTGTGTTATCATAAGTTGGACAAGTATCTTTATAATGCAATAAAAACCAATATTCAATACATGGCATACTGTCGCAAAAAATAACATTTTTTTTATTTTTATATTCAGCTTTTAATGCATTAAGTCTTTGTTGCTCAGCAGTTGTGCGTCTTGCAACATCGGCATCTGTTACACATAAAATTGTAACTCCACTTTCATACACTTCTTTAATTTGTTTTTCAATTTGTGAAACACAGGTTTTACAGAAAAAACGAGGCCTTATAGTGCATTTGTAACCAAACACATTTTTCATGTGAGAAAAATAATAATTTTCAGTAATCCCTTCACCAATAATTATTATCCCGGAATTTATATTTCGTAATATTCTTTTTTGGTTTCTCATTTTCTAAATATTAGGCGTAGCTCCAAAATTGCCATACCTGTATGCCTTTTGTAATGAACTTATCCGATTCACACCTTTAAAATCAGCCAGAGAATAAATTTCGGTTGAGCCATCGGGCAATTTGTTGGTAAAATGAACATTGTCGTTACGTATTAAATCCTCCGCAGATAGTAACCCGTCATAATGAGTTGCTATTAATATCTGAGATTCTTTCGATTCCTTTAGAAAATTTTCGATAATGTATTCAATAAGTTTGGGGTGTAATGAAGCTTCAATTTCGTCAATGGGAAGAAATGATTTTTGTAATAAAGCTGTGTTTATAGCACCCGAAACACCCATTATACGAAGGGTACCACCCGATTGTAATTGACGTTCTAATTCATACAATGCTTTTTTCCCTTTATTACTAATCACTTCATGAGTGAACATTGATTTTGTAACTTCTATAAACTTATCTCTTTTTATCTTATCTTTTTGTTCAGTTGAAATATCTGCCGTGATAAAAAAGTCAATTAGTTTCTCAGGTATTTCTTCTTTAATTAATTCTGTTTTAATATTTCTAATGTTAAAATCAGCCCTTGTCAAATATTTAATAATATAATCTTTATAGGCTTTGTCCTTTAGCATCTTGCCTTCAACAAAACCCGTCAAACTATTTTTAGGCCGAATTGCAGGTAAATAATTAAATTTAATCCAGTTAATTACTGCTTCAAATTCAGGAATATCAATGTTTACCTTGTTATATGCAGCAAACAATGACATATTGGGCAAGCATTTTACTGATATTTCATCATGTTGGGCTTGATTTATACTTACTTTGTTTCCAAAAGTTATTTCAGAATAGCTATTTGTATTCTCCCTTGTAAAAATTTCAGCCGGCTGTATACCGGGGTAATGTTCAAGTTTTTCATAAATAACCCTTGAGTTTGTAACTTTGAGCGTGTAGATGTGCTTTTTATTACCGACAAAAAATGTTAACCGAAATTCAGAGGGTTCATTGATGGTTTTCTTATCAAATCTAAAAGGGACAACTCCAATTTCCTCATCCTTATCACTGGTAGTGTTTAATAAAAAATCGTGAAGAAAATCAAACGCATTTATTAAGTTGCTTTTCCCGGAAGCATTTTGACCGTATACAACTCCTAACTTTAATATCCTTGTATTGCCAACTTTTACCACATGGGAATCCTCCATGCATTTATCACCTGTAGCTTTAAAGCTAAAAGTAACTTCATCCTTAAAGGATAGAAAGTTCTTTATTTTTAATTCTAGTATCATTTTCGTCCATTTTTTTGCAATATTACAAAACTAAAACGATAAAATGCAAGTTTTATGCAAAAAAAGTGCAATAAAAGTGCAATTAATCATAATTGACATGTTTTTAATCAGGTTGTCGCAATAAGCATGATCATTCCTTTTCTGTTT
>JAGNBV010000139.1 GCA_018004645.1 Bacteroidales bacterium | reverse complement strand
AGCCCCATTTCACTTCATAGCTGGAGCCCACCGACACACAGTTAATAACCTCGATGGTTTCGCAGATGGTAATTAATTCGGCATTTTCAAAAAGAGCATTATTATTTCCTATCCCCAAAAAATTGCTGCCATTCATAGTTACTGTTTCCACGCCACCGGCAGAATTCCACACGCCAATGGAAACATTGTTTACCTGTATGCCATTGCCGTGTGTGTGCGTAAAAGTAAAATTGCTCAAAGCGCCAAGGCCGCCATTGGTGATGGTAATGCACCGGGTGAATATATCACCGATATTGCCGGAATACGTTTGATTGGTAATAGAGATAATAGACAGATTGGGTTGTTTTACATGGTACAGATAATTGGTATGTTGATCGTAAGTACTGATATTATTGCTTGTCAGATAATTAACCCGTGCAACCATTGACACTATCTGCCCCTGGGCGATATAATCCATCAGGTCGCAATTTGCCGCAATAAAAAAGGAAATATTCCGTGCACCTTGCGAAGGAATGTTTGTTAATGAAAACTGAGGCTGACTCAAATTGGTGATATTAAGTTCTGTAGCGCCTGTAATAGTACCTGCCTGATAAACCAATCCCACGGGCATGGTGATTTGCAACACCACATTGGAAAGCCCAAAAGGAGACGGATTCACAATACTGATTTCAACCTTTTGTTCCGACCCGCAAATAGTAATTTCCGGCGGTAGTACAGATGAAATACTCAACATATTTCCCTGGCCAATAGAAATTGAGGCATAGATTATAAAAAATGTAAAAAAGAATAAAACTTTTCTCATAGATAATACCTGATAACTTTTATTTTATTATTCAAATATAAACTTAAATTTTTTAGCAAATACATGACTGTACAATATAACGTAAAAATCAGGTTTTTTCTTTGTAGATTTTTATTATATACAAAAAAAATGTTGCATTCCGAAACCTGAAATTATGAAGATTTTTCAGATCATATGTTTCAACCTATTAATCCAACCTCATTTGACTTCAACTATTAATAACAGAAAACATTTAACACTGCTTTTTTTCAATAGCTGCCAACCTTTGAAGCAAAGGCGGGTGCGAATAAGTAATTAATACCGTAAAAGGATGCGGCCGCAAATTACTAAGGCTCATCACGTATAGTTTTTTTAATCCCTGTGCAAACGCATTGGCATCAGCATGCGCCACAGCATAACCATCGGCTGCGAACTCGTGCCTTCGTGAAAAATAATTGCCTGCTATGCCCAAAACCAACGAAACAGGGCTGTACAAAAGACCAAAAGCCAGTATGCCCATATGAAAACTTGCCTGTCCGGCTCCCAAGGCGCCTGCCATTTCGGGGCTGCCTATAACTAACGACAAAATATAAAATAAAACGCCGCTACTGATAATGCCGGAAACCAATCCGAACAACACATGCTTCTTTTTGTAGTGACCTATCTCATGTGCAAGAATAGCAACAATTTCATCATCGGTGAAATCTCCAAGCAGGGTATCGTATAGCACAATCCTCTTCTTCGGTCCGAAACCTGTGAAATAAGCGTTGGCCTTTTTTGAACGTTTGGAGCCATTTATGATGTAAATGTTTTTCAATTTGAATCCTGCTCTGACAGCAAATTTCTCAATAGCATCGCGCAATGTACCCGGTGCAAGCAGTGTTTGTTTATTAAACAGCGGCACAATGATATTGGAATAAAACAAGCTCATAAAAACAGAAAAAAACGTCATAGCCATCCAGGCAATTATCCAAAACCATGATCCTGTTACGCCATATATCCACACGATGAAAGACAAGATTCCACCGCCCAGAACTGCCGCCATCAACCAGGACTTCAGTTTGTCCAGGATAAAAGTTGTAACAGTTGTAGTATTAAACCCAAATTTTTGTTCGATGACAAAGGTGTGGTAAGCGCTGAAAGGTGTAGTCAGCAAGTCGGAAGCCAGGCCCAGTGCTCCAAAAAACAACAGGGAAATCAGTACCGGGTGAGCAGTAACTGACCTAACCACATTATCGAGCCAGGCAAAACCACCCAGACAAATCATCAACATGAGCAGCAAAAAGCTAAAGCCACCGCTAATCAATGAAAAGCGCATATTCGCTTTTTCATAGTCCTGTGATTTAGCGTATTTTTCCGCATCATAAATTCCGGAAAGTTCTGAGGGCAGGATATTGCTCCAACGGGTACTGTCGAGCAAATCGAGCAACAAGCCAAACAGATAGTTAACAACAACAATGACCAAAATGACAATAAAAAGTGTCTGCGCCATACAAAAAAGTTAGGGTACAAAGGTAATCATTATAGGTGTAACTGACATTATACATACACCACGAATAGGCATATGCCGGCATACTACAGCACCCAAAAAACAAATCAAAGACTATTGTGACAGCCAAGGAATCAAATATACCCCATAATGGCATAAATCACATAGCCCAACACTTCATGGATAAACTTTTCCCAACGCACCAGGGCGCCGGCATTGGGTATGAGGTAATAACCCACATCCGTGCGGTGAGGGCCCACTATTTTATTGGTAGGGTAGCCGGTAGTAATAATGCCCTGTTTGGCAAAGCAGGCTTTTGCCCGTTTCATGTGTAGCGAAGAAGTAATGAGCAAATAACTCCCTGCCCGCCCCTGCTCTTCTATGATTTTGGCAACATTAACGGCGTTTTGATGGGTATTGTCGGAGGTGGAATCTATCAGGATATCCTCTGCCGGAACACCTATTTCAACCAGGTAACGCTTAATAAGAGCTGCTTCAAGGAACTGTTTAAAAACCAGGTTTCCGGCTCCGCCCGAGAGTATAATTTTTTGTATTTGTCCGTTTTCGTATAAATGCAGCCCCTGCAAAAACCTGTCGGTATTTTCATGAAAAATAAGCCGGTCATGCTTCTGGTCGATAGTTACCATACCTCCCCCCAAAACAATGCCCGCCGTGTAAGTGACATTTTTATCCATCAACTGGTAAGGTTCTTCCCAGGTGCGTAACAGGTTATCGATAATGGCAGGATTGGTAAAAAAAAGTAAACAAACCACGCCGGCTATGGTAACTCTTTTTTTTCGCCGGCCATTTTTGAAAAACAACGCTGCGACAAAAAGAATAACTATCCAGGTCAGCGGATTCAACAGAAATGCAGTAATTTTAGATATGGTAAAAAACATACCTACAAATTAACGAAAAAAATTAACCTGAATTCTTTTTTAATGTTTTCCAGGTTTTGATGTAGGAAGATTTAAAAAATGCCAGCCAGGTATCGTTTCCGATATAGCTCACCACGATGACATTGGGCTGCAACGCCTTGTTCACGGCAAAGTCCTTGCGGGCCATCATGGCGCCCGACTGTAATTGCAGGTTTTTCGTCTGCTGTTGCGGATAGTGCAGTTTCTTCAATGTTTTGATACAAAGCAATCCATCTTCAGGCCTGTTGTTTTGGAGCATAAATTCTGCAGCCGCAAAAACAAAAGTGGTGTCGGCAGAAACCGCTATCTGATCGGTGAGTGCCGGGTGTACAAGGCCGAAACTATTCAGATGCATGGTTTTAAAAAAGTTCTCTGCTTCAGAATAATTATAAAAATAGGAATTATGGTCGCCATGGAAAAGCGCTTTGCTGGCTTTCAGCAACATTTTCTGATAATTGCATGGAAGCAGATATTCTTTTTTCCCCTGGATAGCCTGACCGATATCAATGGTACATTGCGGGAAACTGTCGGTTACGATACCAGCCATCGCGTACAAAGAATCTGCGGTGATATAATCCTGACGTGCAACAGCCATATTGGCACGCGTCATCAGTGTTTCAAATTTATTTCTGGTCTGCCGGCACTGCAGGTCGAAAATATCTTTTTTCAGCAGTCTGAGCTTAAGCATCAGTGCGGTGTCTCCCGACAATCCGAAAGCAGTAAGGCCCGAAGCCGCATTTTCAGCCATAGTCTGTGCCGAGTCGGGTTTACCTGCCACAACAAGTTTTTCTGTCAGCAATAACTGATTATCTATGACAGGCCGTGCAGAAACCATCAGCAGCGAATCCAATGGTGGATAGCGCTTTAACACATATGTTTGTTCTAATTTTTTGGCCTTGTCAAAATGCTGAAGTGCGGTCAAATAATTGCCCGCATTCAAAGCCACAACACCGTTATTAATCATATCATCGCACTGATATTGCCTGATTTTTGCAAGCAACGTATCCACCGCTTTGGAAGGAGTTATCAATCCTGTATATTTGTTTTGGTGAGCAATGGCTTCATTTAATGTTGTTTCTGCCGCTTCGGCTTGTTTCAGTGCCAACTGCCGCCTGCATTTATTAAGCATGTTGGTATAGATGCCGACTTGTGCATTTTTCATGCTTTTTTCATACGTCAGGGGAAGTTGGATACCGTTTTTTTCAGCAATATTTTTTGCTTTTTCGAGGTAAGTCAGCCCATTTTCGTAATGTTTCCTGGCTATCAGCGTGTCGCCTTTCGCAACGTAGGCAACCACAATCTTTTCGAGTTTCGACAAGGCTTCTGCATCGTTGATAATAGCGCTTTTGTGGATTTTCTGGTAATTCCTTGCATCGGAAATATAGATTTCTGCCAACTCAAACTTGCCGTTGTCAATCGCTTTTTGGGCAACACTCAAATAGGACTGATAGATACCAAAACGGGCTGATGCAAGGCTTTTTACATGACTATCGGCGCATAAATACCCGGGGAGGCTGTCGCAAAATGACACACATTTTTCCAATATTTCAATAGCCTCATTGTATTTCTGAAGCCTGTTGAATTCCTTGCCTCTTGTCAATAAGGCGTTATAAACCGAATCGGTATATAACAACACTTGTTTATGTATGTCGGGGGTTGGATTTAAGTGCTGCAAAACATAGGAAACCTTGTCAGCCGCCTGGTTCAGGCTATCACTGTAATAAAATATTTTTACCAGCTCAAGCTGTGAGGGAACAAAATCAGGATTGTACAAAACCGAGCGGTTAAAATAAGTCTTGGCTTTTTCGTTGTCCCCATTTTGCAATTGCACAAGCCCTTTCTCATAATACAATTTATCGAGGTTAGCAAGTTTTTGACTGAGCAGGTGCCTGGTCTGAAAAATAGCTTCAGCAAGCACGTTATACTTGTCGATAAAACCGACAGGATCATGATTAACCAACGCAAGTTTTCCGGGAAATTCTTTGTTATACAACTCCTCGGATGTTTTTTCAACCTCCTTAAGACTGATATCATAAACAATAATCATATCCGTGTTGTTGAAATCAATCTCCTTGATTTTCTTCATGCATTGATCGATAATGGTTTCGGAACCAAAATATTCATCAATAAGTTTTATTTTGGAATTAAAGCGGTCGATTGCCTTATCCGAAAAATGGAAAGCAAAATCATCCACACGGGTCGAAAATTTCTTAAAGGCCGTTGTATCGGTGAATTTATAGGAATCCAGCAGATTGTAACCAAGATTCAGTGGCGCATCAGTAACAATTTTTTTATACACAGGGATGGCCTTATCTGTAAAGACATTAAAGGTAAAGGAACAATGTGTAGGCATCAGTACATCGGCAACCGAAAACCCTTTGTACATCATATCACCGCTACAGCCGGCATTCAGTATTTCAAATGTGGCTGAATAAGTTGCAGGACCGGTGGCCGTTATACGGTCAGTTTTAGTACATACGAAAACGTACTGGGTGAATTCAGTTTTTTTCGGTAAACTCCGGGCAATTTCCTGAATAAAGAAATTGGTAATTTGCTGGTTTTGACCGGGTGAAGCTGCATAAGAAATCTTTAATTCAACCTCTTCTT
>JAGNBV010000035.1 GCA_018004645.1 Bacteroidales bacterium | reverse complement strand
ATTTTTTTATGGCGATGTCGCATAATTCATAGGCTTTTTTTAGTTTCCACCGGTCAATTTCGTTATTGGCCGTTGCATAATTGTTTCCTTCGGTGTAGTAATAATTGGCTATTTTATAAATTACTTCGGAAGAGGAGGCGAAGGTTTCAAACTTTTTCCATAGTGCTTGCAACGCCTGCAGATACAGGGTGTCCTTATCAGGGTGTATGGATTTTTGTCTGATAAAATCAAGGCGTTTAAGGTCATCATCGATTAGTGCCTCGGGATTAACGTCGTTTTTGTGAAAATCTAGCAATCCCTGAAAGAGTGTCACCGCGTAATATGTCAGCGAATAGTTGTCGGAAGTCGTGATCGGAACCTTAACATAGTTGTCAAACGGACTAAAATATTCTTCCTTGTCAATCTCAAACCTTGTTACAGGGTTTACCAGCCCGGGTTCTTCATTGGCAAAAAAATCAATAGCCCGGTGAATAAGGAAATCATAAAGTGTAGGCCTGAAATTTTTCGAATCGTTGCCTTGTTTTACAAGTATTTCATCATACACGTTGATGGATGTTTTCTTTAGATTGGCTTCATCCTGCAATGAAAGCTGGTAATATTTTATTGATTGTTCCACTATCTTTCTTAAATCCCATGTTCTGATGTCTTCAGGGATAAAATCCACTGTTTCGGTGCGGTTCAGAAATTTGTAGCGGTTGTTCTGATAGTACTTCCAATAAACCTCTGCTATCATCGAGTGTATAACAGGTTTGATGGGAAATCTGGCCTCTGAAGCTTCTTTGGTGAGGTCGTTGATCTCTTTTACATAATCGTCCTCGCTTATGTACGACTCAAGTTTAAGTTTGTAGGTAACTGCTTTCACGAAATTTCCGGTGTGGTTTTCTGTTTTGGCTTTTTCGTAAATCACCTGTACAACTTCAATTGCCGAACGTGTAAGGCCCTTATTGACCAGCGAATCCGCTTTTGCCCATAGTTTTTTATAATCGTCGTTAATTGAAATCATTTCGGTAATGGATTTCTGATGAACGAAGGCCGGAATGAATGATTTTACCGCCATAGCAGCCACCGACACAATCATGACAAAGGCAATAATTTTAAAAGTTTTCATAGAAAAGATTTTTTGAATTTGCTTTGATAGATGCAATATCGGAAAAAATCCATAAAATAAAAGAAATTTTTTTTGAAGGAATTCATCCGATAGCTTCCCCTTCATCGGATAAAGGGCAACAATTTGCCTGTGGAATTTTATTTTAATCGGGGTTGTTAGTTATAACCCGCCAAATGTGCCCTAAAAACACCACATTGGGCGACTTATAAAAAATATTTTTTTTATTTTTTCAGACAAAAATAGGCACTGTGATCTCTTAGTTATATTATTGCAGCACCTTACCAATTATTTCCGATATCTCCCTGCCCCGTTCATAGGTCATTATATGAGTGCCGTTGACAATGATGTAGTCTGCCTTGATGTTTTTTATATTCAGCACATGATCGTCGCTGCCATGGATGTGTATTATGTTTGCAGGGTATGTTTCCCGTTCCCAGTTTATCATCATCGTCGAGGTTTCTTTAAGAAATTGCGGATCTTTTTTTTGCAGCATATCTTTAAAGAAATCTTTTTCATTTTTCAGGCCTTTTTCTACGGTGGGCTGCAGCAGCATCGTGCCGAATTTTACAAATTTCTTCGGGTAAAGCCGGTAGGCGGGATATTTTTTCATGACTGTATATCGCCTGGGTAGTTCGCTGCGGCATTTGGCACTCGATATAATGATGACCTTTTCGGGGGATACTATTTCGGCTAATTCGGTACAAAGCATACCTCCAAATGAAACTCCGATCAATGCGAATTTGCATGTGGTGTCAATCTGTGCGGCAAGCATACCAGCATACTCATGCAGACTGGTTTTTTTTGCAGGCACAGGATAGGCGATAGGTACCAGTTCGTATGTTGTTCCGAGTGTGATGTTTGAAAATATCCGTTCATCAGAACCCTGGCCCGGAAAAAGGTACACCTTTTTGATGCTGTGTTGGCAGAATGCACTCAATGGCATAAAAAAAAGCAGCAGCAAAACCGTTTTGTTTTTCTTGCAGGATTTCATTGGTATAGCTGGTTTTACGCTTTCCGGCTTAAAAAACTACCTTTGGGCAAATCAGCCGTGGGTTTGCCATTGACAATAGCAATTTTGCCACGGCATATAACATATTCGGGAGCGCCTGTCAGCGCTATGCCTTCATAGATATTCGAATCGCATTGCTGAAACTGAGTTTGCACCGAAATAGTGCTTTTTGTATTAGGATTCCATAGCACGATATCGGCATCTGAACCAACAGCAGTAATTCCTTTTTTTGGAAAAAGGCCAAATATTCTGGCGGCATTGGTGGAGGTAAGTTCTACAAACCGGCTGAGAGATATTTTGTTTTGTAAAACCCCGTAGGTAAAAAGCAGTTGCATACGGTATTCAATGCCTCCGGCGCCGTTGGGTATCTTTGAAAAATCATTTATGCCGGCATCTTTTTGGCCAATGGTGTTGAAGGGACAATGGTCGGAGCCAATGGTATCCACGCATCCGTTTACAATATGCTGCCACAGGGCATTGATGCTGTCCTGTTTCCGCAGTGGCGGACTGATTACATATTTCAGTGAATCGGGCAGGGGTTTCCGGTAATTATTTTCATCCAAAAACAAATATTGAGGACAGGTTTCTGCAAAAATATTTCCCAAAGGTTTGTGTTTAGCAATCAGCTCGATGGATTTTTTTGCGGAAACGTGCACCAGATAGACTTTGCAGCCTGTTTCACCAGCCAGTTTTAACACTTCGGCTACGGCATCCGATTCAACGTATTCGGGCCGTGACAAAGCATGATATAGCGGCGTGTATTCACCTCGCGAAAGAAATTGTTGCTGCAGGCGGCTGATTTCGTCGCCATCTTCGCAATGTACTGTAACTGTCCCGTTGTATTTACTGACTATTTGCATCACCCGGCGGAGTGTCTCATAATCTATGCCTACCGTGCCACGATATGCAAGGTATGTTTTAAAAGAAGTTATACCTTCTTTTACGATGCATTTCCTGACTTCCTCTTCTGTATCTTCATTAAACTCGACCACGGTGCCGTGCAGAGTGTAATCGGTGAGTGATCCGGCGGCCTCGCTTTTGCGCAGTTTCAGGGCCTCAATTTGTGACTGGCCGTGCGATGGTGTTACAAAATCAATGATGCTTGTTGTTCCTCCTGTCAGCGCTGCCAGGCTGCCCGAATAAAAATCATCCGAAGAGTTTCCTGCCGGGGTGGGCAGTTGCATGTGAACATGAGGATCGATGCCGCCCGGCAAGGCATACAGATGTGTGGCGTCGATCACAATAGTATCATCCTTGCTTTCGATGTTTTCATCAATGCTGATAATGCTTCCGTTTTCAATCAGAATGTCGGAGCGAAAACTTCTATCTGCATTGACAATAAACGGGTTTTTTATTAAAACTTTCATTTTTTACATCGATATGACTAACTTTTCTTTTTTGACTTTCTCAATAATGCAATTTGGTGCAACCTAAAATTCTATTTTCCTAATTTCACCATTTTCTCCCACAGTTTTTTGCTTAATTCACGGCTTTGCAACATAATGTCCTGCTCATTAACCGTGACAACTTTGCGGTCCTTAACAATCAGCCGGCCATTGGAAATTACATGCTGCACATGTTTTGAATTTATCTGAAAAAGAAAATGTCCTAAAAAGTTTTCACGGTGAAAATCGGTATGTGGCACATAATCAAGTACCACCAGGTTGTTTTCTGCATCACCGGAAAATCCGTTTTCACTGAAGTAAAAGTTGACGTTTCTAAAACGGCGGTAAGCATCTGCATAGTCAGTTTTGTCAAAATTCTGTCCGGCAAAAAATGTTGTTTTGGCGCTTTGCAACATATCGCTGTTCATGCCATCGGTGCCGAGCATAACATTTTGTTGTATTCCTTCCGAATTGAAAAAACCCACTTTATTGTTCATATTACTTTCGGTGTTTTGTGCAATCCACACGCCCGCTTTTTTGATTAGTTCTCTTTCGTTTTGGTCGATGTACAAACAATGGCTTAGTATGGTCTTACTGCTGCTGAGTAAGCCGAAGTCATTAAGTCGTTCCACTACGCGTCTGTGTTGTTGTTCAAAACACAATTGTTCGTCGAGTCGATCTTCGGCCACATGAATATGAATGCCAGTTTTAAACTTGTCGGTCAGCGTTTTGGCGCGTTTTAATGTATGGTCCGAAACGGTAAACGACGCATGAAGGCCCACTAATCCCTGCCTGTTGGCGAGGTATGTATCGGTTTCTTCCAGTGCTTCTTCTCTGGCTTTTTCTCCGTCGCGGTCGGAGATCTCATAGCACAAGAGATGCGAAACGCCTACCTTGTCGAATGCCTTGGCGATAGTTTCAAGCGATCCCTTGATGGCATTGGGAGAGGAGTGGTGGTCAACCACGAAGGTAACACCGTTTTTGGCACATTCGATGGCTGTAAACAGTGCGCTGATTTCAATCATCTCCTGGTCGAGGCATTTGTCGAGAGTCCACCACACATATTGCAGTATTTCAAGGAAATTGGATGGATTTTTGGCCGGTGCCGGCATTCCGGTAGCAAGAGCGGAATACACATGATGATGTCCGCAGCCAAAAGCCCTGGTAACATATTTTCCGGTACAATCAATTTTTATGTCGGTGCTGTTTTCTTCTTTCTCAGTAAAAACAATGCTTTGGCTATGGCGGTTATCGATAAGGATGTTGCAGGGAATGAACTCCAGTGTTTGAAAATCGATGTAGGTGGCGTTGGATAAGAGTATTGACATGATATTTTATTTTATTAATATTCGATGATGCAAAGCTACCAGTTTTTATGGTTCCTTTACATGATATCGGAATGAAATTTCTTGTAACGGTCAGGGAGCAAAAAGCAAAAAAACTGCCGGTCGCTTATGGATGTCCAGATGGTGTTTTTTCCAGAAAGACACTGGTTTTGACAATATTTTTTGACTGGGTAAGGTAAGGTCTGCAGCCACGCACAGCATGGTTTCGCTATGACAGGTTTCACTAATGGATTGTATTATTTGCAGGTTTCGATAAGGTGTTTCGATAAAGATTTGGGTTTGATTATTTTTTACGGCGTCCATCTCCAGCTGGCGGAGTTTTTTTGCCCTGAGAGCTTTATCTACCGGCAAGTACCCGTGAAAGGCGAAGTTTTGTCCGTTGAAACCCGAAGCAATCAGGGCAAGAATAATGGATGAAGGCCCTGTGAGGGGCACAACGTCGATGTTTTGCCTGTGGGCTTCAGCTACTATTTCCGAGCCGGGGTCGGCAATGCATGGCAGGCCTGCCTCAGACAGTATGCCGGCGTGTTTGCCTTGCAGCATAGGCGCGATGTATTGGCTTATGTTTTCCTTGATACTGTGTTCGTTGAATACTAAAAACTCTAAACTATCAATATTGATGTTTTTGTCAATCTTTTTTAAGAAACGTCGGGCTGTCCTCAATTCTTCCACTATGAATACAGTCAGTGTTGAAGTGATTTTTATGGTGTTTTCGGGCAAAACGGCTGACATTTCCGATGTTTCTCCAAGTAACGAAGGCAACAGATAAAGTTTGCCCTTAGGGCGTTTGGAACTCGCTGAATTATTGGTTTCTGGCATAAGATTTGGACAAAATTTTCCTTTTCCGAAAACAAAAATAATTTAAAAACCTCAAGCCATGAAAAAAATCCTTGTCTTTCTTAGTTTAGTTTTGTCGGTGGTGTTTCTTTTTGCCCAAAACGCCATCAAGCCTGTACAGATAAACGTGTTTAAAAACGGAACTTATTTTATTGCCAAAGAAGGCAACGTGCCTGTAAAAAAAGGTTATGCCATGCTCGAACTGCCAAAGCAGCCGTTGTTGGGGACTTACTGGCTCAATGCAGCCAAAGAAAACAAAATTACCAGCGTGTGTTTTGTTACCGATACAATAAAAAAAACCAAGAAGCCGCAAAACTTCAATGATATTTTTAAAGGCTCGGTAGGTAAAAAAGTTCGTTTTTCGTATGCTGTGGGAGTTGATAAAAACCTTAGAGAAATCAGCGGGGTTTTGCAGGAATACTACGAAGGTTCGGGCATTGCAAAAATTAAACTTGCCGATAACAAAACCACGTTTTATCCTGTAGCTTCGGTGGTGGAGTTTACCATCGACGATTCCAATGTGGGTGAGCTCACCATGGATTCGTTGGTACGTGTGGCCAAGATTTATTTTGATAAAAGTATTTCAGCTACCGACTTACGGGTGGTGTATATGCAAACCGGGATACAATGGATTCCATCTTATAATATCAGGATTATTAATGACAATGAACTACAATTAGAGATGAAAGCTCTGGTGGAAAATTACTCTGAAGATATTGAAAACGCTGAACTTACGCTCACTGTTGGCAATCCGCAGTTTTTTTATGGCGTGCAGTATGACCCGATTTATAATAATATGCTGACATCCCTATATGAAGTAAAACCCATGCTCCCTGTTGCACAAAGCCAGACCTATTTTACCAGCAATGTTTTTGTGGCTGAAGAAAGAACAACTACCGGTACAGATTTTAATCAATATGCCGATTATTCGACCCAGGGAGAGAAAACAAACGACTTGTATATGTACCGTATAGGAAAAGTAAATCTGCCGATGCAAAGCAAATCAAGTTTTCAGATTTTTTCTGTAAAAGTACCTTACAAGGATGTTTATGAGGTCAATATCGGAGATGTGGCCAATTATTCTTATTACAGTTATATCAGCAACGACCCGGAAAAACGTATGGATGTATATCATTCTTTATTGCTTACCAACAATACCACTTATCCCTTTACCACGGCTCCTGTTTTTGTGCAGGATGAACATATGCAACCCCTGGCGCAGGACAGGATTAAATATACGCCCACCGGCGCTGATATTTCTGTTCAGCTTTCAAAAGCAGGCGATGTGGTGGTAAAGAACAAGGAAGAGGAAGTGAAAAAAGAAGAAAACGTAAAAAAAATCGGTAAGACTTATTACAATAAAGTTACCGTCAAGGGAATGATTTTCATTGAGAATCTGCAGAAAAAGAAGATACTGCTGACAATTAAAAAAGACCTGACCGCCAATGCCCTTTCGGCTGGCTCCGACGGAGTTATTTCCAAAAGCGGAAGGTATAGCGGGCTGAACCCTTACGTAAATATTAACTGGGAACTGCCTTTAAACGCTGGTGAAAAAAAATCAGTAGTTTACGAATATGAAGTGTATGCACCGGCAGGTGGATCAAGTTATTAAAAAAACTTTGTGCTTTCGTACCTTTGTGGCAAAAAAAATGAAAGGCCACTAAGACACCAAGACACCAAGAAAAACCCTAAAAGGAATTTATTCAACTTTGTGCCTTCGTGCCTTTGTGGCTAAAAAAGAAAGGCCACTAAGACACTAAGACACCAAGGGAAACCCTAAAAAAGAATTTATAAAACTTCATGCCTTCGTGCCTTTGTGGCTAAAAAAGAAAGGCCACTAAGACACTAAGACATTAAGACACCAAGGGAAACCCTAAAAAGGAATTTATTCAACTTTGTGCCTTCGTGCCTTTGTGGCTAAAAAAAAGAAATGCCACTAAGACACAAAGACACCAAGGGAAGCGAAAAAGAATTTAAAAACTTTGTGCCTTCGTGCCTTTGTGGCTAAAAAAAAAGAAATGCCACTAAGACACTAAGACACCAAGGGAAGCGAAAAAGAATTTAAAAACTTTGTGCCTTCGTGCCTTTGTGGCTAAAAAAAGAAATGCCACTAAGACACTAAGACACCAAGGGATGCGATAAAAAATTGTATTTTGAGGCAACCGCTTTTGTGGGGTGATAGGTACTCTTATTTGATCGGATAAAGGACTTCAGTTTCCCATTTTGTCATGTCGGACTCTTTTTCCGGATCGGTGATGTAAATCTCCATAGGGGCACCGGTAACGGTTAACTTGTTGTCGGCAATGTATTTGTCAATTATAGTGTGGGTATGATGCACACTTTGGTAAGCGCCGGTATGAATAGCCCTGGCATATTTCTGAGCGGGCAATTCCTGGTATTTCACCCTGTCGCTACCCTCAACAGGCTCTTTAATAAAAGTACCCGCTTCCAGCACATTTTTATTTGCCTTTTCGTCCCACACAAGATAGCGTACAAAAGGCGGGGCGATGCATTCAATTTTATTCATACCGAGATATTGGTACA
Source organism: Bacteroidales bacterium (assembly GCA_018004645.1). Taxonomy (GTDB): domain Bacteria; phylum Bacteroidota; class Bacteroidia; order Bacteroidales; family CAIWKO01; genus CAIWKO01. Next base: position 19,857 of record JAGNBV010000035.1, on the reverse strand, counting down.
ACTCTCCGAATAATTTCCCGATAATCAAATCTATTTCATCAATTTTGCTGGAATCTCTGATGTACAATACATGTTGCTTTTCCATCTTTTTGATAGTAATTTCCGAAGTTTTAAAAATACCTAATGCAGCAGTATATTCTTCGCTGACGGTTTTAAGTTTTACCAGGCCATTGTGGAAACTCTTATGAATAACGCCGGGCATAAAAATGCCTATCAGCCTGCCAATGGGATATTTCAGGTTTTCAATATCCATACTCCAAACAACGTTGGTGCTATCACCTGTTTCTGTAAACGAAAAACCGCTGTGCGAAATTCCCTGACCTTCAAATTCCAGTTTGAGTTTTATTCTCTTGTATGCTTCGGCTTCCTCGATGGTCATTGTGCCATTGCCCTGTATTTTGCTTTCCCATTTCATGATGGCACCCACACCTTTTGCCGGGCCTTCATAACTGGTTTTCATTTCAGGATCACCCTCTGAAAATGGCATCCATTTTTCCCAGTTCTTTATAGTAACCACCTGCTCATAGATGTTCTTTGCAGGGCCTTTGATATTGATTGACTCTTCCACATGCCTCGTGGAGGGCATGAATAATAACACCAGCAATATAAGCGCTATTAACACAAGCAATGAAATGATAATTTTTTTCAGAATTTTCATAGTGTGGGGTTTTTGATTAATAAAATGTTCTTTGCAATAGTGTTTTCTATTGTAAAAGTAATATATAGTTATTGAAAAAATTTCTTATTTTTATTCTATCACGAATTTTTTTAGCACAGGCTGGCTGGAATTTGAAATCTTTATCATATATAATCCTTGCGGTAAATCGCTGATATCAAGAGTAATTTTGGTTTCAGATATTGCCTTTTGGAGCATCAGTTTGCCTGTTATGCTGTAAACCGAAACAGTGGAGTTGTCCTGATTGTTGCACTCTAAGGTAATCTTTTCAGTGGCTGGATTGGGATAGAGGGCGTCAGGAACAGGTTCGGATTCCGGATTTATGATACCTGTAGGTAATAGACCGTTACAGCCGGCTTTTTGTGCGTAAGCGCCCGAATGTCCGCTTCTTGTTTCGTGGAAAGCAATGAATATGTCGTTATTCTTGATTTTTAAAAGCGCGTCAACCCATGATTTGGCGTTAGCTGTAATGTTGAGCGGCAGCGGGTTTGGACTCCACTGAAAAGTTCCGCCCGGATCTATCTGCGAGGCATAAATATAATTTGTGATTCCCGAAATATAGGTAAAAGCAATATTGTTGTCGCAAAAATCCATGCCAAACAAAGCCGCATTGGTTGATGCACCGGCAAGTTCTATTCCTGAGGAAGGCAACTGAACAATGCCGTTTTGAGAAATTTTCTGGTAACATATTTTGTTGGTTGCCGAGCCATCGTTGACATTCTGTCCATTGATCAGGCACAATAATTCATTGGAGGAATTATCATAAAGGGTAAAAATCCTTTGCTGATAATTGAATACGCCATCGGTTATCAGGGTGTATCCGTTTACACCCCATAAGGCATTGCCAGTACTATCAATGCGTTGTACAAAAGCTGTCCGGTTCATCCCTGAAAAATATGTGTTAGAAACATACAGGAAATTGGCATTATCAACAGCACAGGCAACATTGGCCGTATAAATGCCTGTATTGGTGTTGGAAGAACAGGCTGTCCAGTTGGCCCATAAAGGATTTCCGGTGCTACCGTCAATATAATTGGCAAAGGTGTATGCGTACCCGGGGTTGGGCAACAGGTCGAAAGAAACCATATAGAAATTGCCGTTAGGTAAGGCCACCATATCCCGGCACAAATAATTGACACTGCGTGTGTATTCTGTGGCTAACAGGCCTGCAGTGCTGGTTATTTTTTTTATGACGGTTGAATCGCCTCTGCTGAAAGCCAGTATGAACGCTCCTGATGGCAGCGGCTCAAGAACGGGAATGCTGCCTGTGCCGCACATCAGTGTGTCTGTTATTGTACCAGTGGAACTCACGGAAAATAATTTTATTTCGCTGGCATCCCAGTTCCAGAAAGCCACTATGGCTTGCTCCGAAGCATCAGTAATAATATTGGTGCTTTTGGCCACCGAGTATGAAGTGGCTGCCGTCTCCAGCACCAAGCCTGCCGAATCAAAAACTTTATTGCCGTTGTCATCGAGTAATTGGATTTTCAGCTCAAAATAGCCGTCCAAATAGGTAATGTAAGTCTTACCTGATTCTGTAACTGCAATTCCGGTAACCCCGGTTACATCATCCTCCAATACCGAAACCTGTGTATTCAAGGTCACATCATTGGTGTATTGCCCATAGTTTACAAGAGGAATTGCCAACAGGGCAACACATACTAAAAGTAATATTTGCTTTTTCATGATTGGTTTTATTTAGGTTACCAGAGATGTTTATTACTATTCACTTCGAATGACAAAGAACGCTTCCCGGAAATTTCCGGCAACAACTTACAAATTTAATAAAATATTATGTTAAAATCAAGTATTATTGCCTGTTTTTCAATACATTTAGACAATAAATTTCTAACTGGCCAGAATAAAATACCACAGGTCAAATACAGGGGTAACAAAGTATAACAATATTACCAGTGTTGCAGGCGATGTTACTTAGTGTCATTAAGAAAACTCGTATTTGTTCAAAGAAAACGTCAAGTTTGAGGCCTGCCCGACTACGCCAGTCAGGCGGGCTCGCGAACGGATAAAAAGCGGAGTCCCGACACTTCTTGTCGGGATGCGTTGTGCTGAGCTTGCTGAAGCAAGCATTTTTGTTGCAAGCGTAACCCTGCCCGAATGAACTGATGGTCAGGCGGACCTGCCCGATGCAGGAGGGAAAAAGTCGGCGTTTTCTTACGAATACTATTTATTAAACATTGGCAGGTAATCCTTCATCATATCCTTGTGGATAATGATGTCCATCATTTTCAGCTTAACATAGTCTTCGTGAAAGAAATAATACCCGAAACTCTTGCTTTGTTTACCCACATTGCGCGAGCCGGCGCCTGAATCTTTCACCATATACCAGTCTTTGCCATCTTTTTCCACATAGCCCACTATATGCAAGCCGTGGTCGTCGGTGGTGGTCTTGTTGCCAAACCGAAACTGCCTGGCAAAGTCATCAATGTATTCGGAGGGGATGTCGAACGTAGGCACCATAGCTACCTGGGCGTTGGCTTCAAATCCGGCTTCTGAAACATCGCCGCCGATTCCTACCGTGTAACCTTTGCGGATGGCATTTTTGATGATTTTCATGTAGTCGTCAAGCGGCAGGTTGTAATAATCTGCGCTGTGCCACCAGTTGTCGGGGACCACATATTCCACTTTTTCGTTAAAGGGTTTTTCGAGCACCGAAGTAACGTCACAATAATCATCAAGGTTTAACTTCAGTACATTGGTAAGGTATTCTTTCGGTGTCATGTCTTTACCCTTGATATTCACGGTGACAGGGGGCACGCCCAGGTAGGTGTTCAGGATGCTTTTGATGGTGTTGATAGCCAGTTCTTCGTTCCAGGCGTTGGATTTTTTTAGGGATAGCAGGTAACTCTCCATTTCGTCAATCATCTTGCTGTGATTATGGTAGGTTTGTCCCTGCAGCATGCCGTTGTATGCTTCCAGGGGAACTACGCCGTATTTTTTCCACATACGGGTTACGGCGTTGGCTTCCGAACCTTCGGCAAATGCTGATGTGCCGCGGGTTTTAATGTAATAGGATGCTTTTTCGACATATTCCCAGTACACGGTGTACATCTCCGAAAGTTTTACTTTCTGGCCTGTAAGACGGTATATTTCTGATTCAAAAAATGAGGTGGTGGAAAAACACCAGCACGTTCCTGTATTGCCTTGCGATATGGGCTCGTTATGCCAGTAGCTTTTATACAATTCGATGTTGGTGGGCAGGTTTAGCCCCGAGAAATCCATTTTGAAACGCCTTTCCGTTTTTGGGGCTTCTTCTTTGGTGTTAAACTCTTCAATACCTTTTAAAATGTAGTTTTGATAGTATCCCGGCTGATATTCTTTATATACGGCCTTGTCTTTTCGGGGTGTCTGGGCCGCAATCATTCCGCTGATGACAGCAAATATCAGTAATAAAGCAGTTTTCTTCATGTTGATTAAATTTATGCTATATGCAAAAGTACAAAAAAAAGGCACTTCGGTGATGTTTCCCGGGATTAATAGCAATATAGAATAAGTTTGCTGTCCTCAGTTTTCTGAAGGTACTATTTCTTCAATGAAAATGCTGTACTTATTTTTTTTCTTTTTTCGAAAACAGCTCTGTCAGGTTGGTGGAAATGGTTATAGTGCTGGGCGATCCCTTCAGGTGATATTTTGCCCACGCATAGCTGATACGGAATTTATATACGTTGATGCCGCAACCGAACGAAAACCCGACGATTCCTTTTTTTACTTCGGTGCGCAGTTCGTGGCGGCGCTGGTAGTTATATCCTATGCTGATGTAAAAGCGTTTAGCCGGATAAAATTCCACACCCAGCACCAGGTGCCTCATCAGTTTATCAGCAAAAACGCCGACTTTTCTTGGACTAATAGTGTCTCCTGTAACGGGGTCCACATTTGAAGTTTTTGGGTCTTTAAACGTGAGGTCCCATTTTTCGATGTGGTTGTAAACCACTGAGTATCGCAGGGGTAATTTATTGAATCTTTGCGAAATGCCTAGCTGAATCTCAAAAGGCAGTGGTTCAATATTGCCCGGGACATAGGCGTCGAGTTGCCGGCCAATATTTTTAAACAGCAAACTTGCCATAAAACCGCTTTTTTCGTGAAAGTAAGTTCCAGCCACATCCACTGCCAGGCCAAAAGAATTGTATTTTTCCAGTTGCGAATAAATCATCTTCAGGTTGGCGCCCAACAAAAAGTTTTTATGCAATTTCCGGCCCCAGCCCAACGTAAGGGCATATTCTCCACCGGAAAAGTTGCCATAGGTCATGCCGGCTTCGTCGGCTTCGAGGAAACGTCCGTAATTGATAAACTGCAAGGCTCCGGCAAAACTGCCCACTTTCTTGAAGGTATGCGAATAGGCTACCGAACCGTAATTCACGTCGCTGATATACTCGGCAAAGTTCAACGAAAACTGATGGTGCAGGTTGTCACCTATCAGCGAGGGGTTGATAATGGCGAGAGATAAGTCGTTGTCTCTGGCGACAAGCATGTTGCCTCCAAGTGCGGCCACACGGGCGGAAACCGGAAGGTTGAGAAATTCGTAGGTGTTATTGCCTCCGGTTTGTCCGAACAGGGAAGTATAGAAAAAAACTGAAAAAAGTATAGCCGCAAATCTTTTCAAAAGTCAGTGTTTTATGAAGCAAAAATAATGTTTTTTGTTGCTCCTGCCTGACATAACGGAAATTAATTAAAAATATTGTACTTTTGACACCATGCAGCAGGATGAATTGTTTATGAGGCGTTGTATTGATCTCGCCATGAATGGATTGGGAAATGTGGCACCCAACCCTATGGTAGGCTGTGTCATTGTTCATCAAGGCCTTATTGTTGGCGAGGGCTTTCATGCGGTTTTTGGCGGTCCTCATGCCGAGGTTGCTGCTATCAACGCTATTAAAAACAAAGAAATTCTGAAGGAAAGTACCTTATATGTTAGTCTGGAGCCCTGCTGCCATTTTGGAAAAACACCGCCCTGCACTGATAAGATTATCCAAACAGGGATCAAAAAAGTTGTGGTAGGCATCAGGGATCCCTTCGCACAGGTGCAGGGCATGGGAATTGCACGACTGCGCGAAGCAGGGGTGGAAGTTGTGGAAGGCGTGCTGGAAGCGGATTGTGCGGCGCTGAACAAAAGGTTTTTCACTTTTCATCAAAAGAAGCGCCCTTATGTTATACTGAAATGGGCGCAAAGCCTTGATGGTTTTATTGATAAAACCCGTGATACTGATGAACCGCATATAAACTGGATAACCGGCGAGAAAATCCGTTTGCTGGTGCATCGTTGGCGCTCGGAAGAACAAGCTATACTGACAGGCAAAAACACCGTGCTGAAGGATGATCCGCAACTCACGGTGCGCGAATGGTATGGAAAAAATCCCCTGCGCCTCGTAATAGACCGGCAACTGGCCATTTCTTCAACTGCCAAAATAATGGACAATGCAGCACAAACCGTAGTTTTCAATTCTGTAAAAGATGCCGTGTGCGGAAATATTGAATATAAAAAACTGGATTTCAGCAAAAATATTATCCCCGAAATGCTGACCGTTCTCTATGAAAAAAACATCCAGTCACTGATAGTCGAAGGCGGCTGTGTTACCCTGCAATCTTTTATTGATGAGGGTTGCTGGGACGAAGCCAGGGTGTTTTCAGGAAATTGTTTTTTCTTTAACGGCATCAGGGGGCCTGTGATAAATGGCCGCCTTGAAAATATTCAAAATATTGGCGCCGATAAGCTAAGTACTATCACTAATAATCGCGCTGATTCATCATGGTGTTCGTAGATTATTTCCCATTTTCATATGCCAGCCCCAGGGGTGAAAATTACCTTTGAATTATTCATGTTTGATCAAAATTTGGATATTTCAAAAAAAATGTTTAATTTTACACTGATTTGGCATGCAGGATTTTGTGCTTTTTCTTGGCTGAATCAATGATGTTGATTAAAATTATTAATTGAAAAGCAATTAATACAGACAATATGATCAGGCATAATGTTTTATCAATTGTTCTTGCCTTGGCTTTTATCATTTGGAGTACAGGGCATTCTTTGGCAGTTTCTCACCACAGCGGAACTGTAACAAAAAACACATCCGGTGATGAGCTTACTGCAGTACACAAATACGAAACAGGGAAACCCCGTAAGCAAAAATCCAAATTAAACCGGGCAAAAAAAACAAAAGCCCTTTCTTATTCAAACCATGCCGTAAAAAAGGGCAGGTGGCAGAATACCAAGAAAATAAACTGTTCCGTAAACCCTGGCCTGAAAGCCAAAAGAAACTGGAAAAAGGAATCTCCTCCACCGGTCAACGAAAGAAAAAAAACAGTCAAAGTTTACTGATATTCAAATTTAACTTCACAACTATTGGTTTTCCTCTAAACCAATTTCTCGTTTTTTGTCAGGATTCATTGGGGCGCCACCAGTATAATGATAAAAATTTTTTATGGAAAAAATAAAGTACCTGTTATTGTTGAGTTTTTTGTGGATCAGCTGTAACCCATTATTTGCCGATTCTCCTTTAACATCAACAGACTTTTACAAAGCTTATCAACATGAAAAAATGGTCGTCAGGGCTGCGGCAACCGATGGGGTGCTCACAAATCAGCTGATAAAATTCTTGCTGGCAAAGAAAAAACCTATTGCTGTGAAAATGGCTGTTATCAATCGGTTGGGATGGAGCCTGGATGGAAAACAAAATGCTTCTGTTTTCTTTGACTATTTGCAGGAACACAAAGGCTATAAAGGAACAGACGATTTGTTGAAAAGGGCAGGGGCGTCCGAGTTGTTATGTATGGCCTACCTGAAAGCAATGGACAATTATTTTGAGGTGGACGAGGCCATTGTTTATGCAGAAAAGGCTGTCAGCAAGAACCCTAAAAGTTTCACTTATAACATTATTTGTGCGTTGATAAAAGCGCAGAAGGCTATGGACGGGGATTGGTGCATGGTTTTCAAAATCACCGACAGGGTACGGAAAGATAAATCACTGCAGATGGATATGAAACAGGAGGCCTTCAACATCATTTTTGAATATATGGACCTCTATCAGGATGATTGTGATGATTGATTTCAGAGAATAAACATTGATTTTTCTTACAGACTTTAGCTCACACAGGAACGTCCCCGGCTAATAAAAAATCTTGTAGTTCTTAAACATATCTTTACTCTGTATCGCCTCAACAGCTTTAAGATATACATCGTCCTGCTCGTTGCTGATGCGCCAGTATGCGTCGTAATCCCATAAATTGCGGGCAATCCATGCCTTGATAAAATTCTTGATGTAGGTTTCCGAAACTTTATATCCTTCCTCATCCTTTTTAACCCCTTCTTCTTCGGAATACTTCAGAAAATCCTGCATAAAGTCATTGGTCAGGTTATATCCTTTCAGAAATACTTCCATGTCAGGGTACTGTTTTTTTAGTGTTTCGCGGTTAATATCAAGATATTTCAGTACATATAGATTTATGATATTTTTGCGTAGCAGGTCTTGATAGAAGTCCGAAACTTTTGTGGTATCAAGGGGGATAAATATGTCGGGCATAATGCCTCCGCCGCCATAAACCAGGCGGTTATTCGGGGTGTAATATTTCAGGGAATCAGGAAATTTTATACTGTCGGGGTTGGTCAATTCACCGTGTTTATAACGGTTGGTCAGGTCTTTATAGTACTTTTCAATACCGTCGTTGTAAGGCTTTTGCACACAGCGACCGGTAGGAGTGTAATAATGTGCGGTGGTGAGTCTTATTACCGACAGGTCGGGGAGGGTAAAAGGCCTTTGCACAAGCCCTTTGCCGAATGAACGTCTGCCGATGACAAGGCCTCTGTCCCAGTCCTGCACGGCCCCTGTAACAATCTCGCTTGCCGAAGCCGAACCTTCGTTGATGAGTACCACCAGTTTCCCTTTTTCGAAATTACCTTTTTCTGTGGCAAGATTAACTGAACGGTTTGAGTGGACTCCTTCGGTATAAACAATCAGCTGACCTTTTTTCAAAAATTCATCGGCAAGTTCGATGGCCGTATTCAGATACCCGCCATTATTGTCGCGCAGGTCCAGGATAAGGTTTTTCATGCCTTGTTTTTTGAGTTTCGAAAGAGCTTCCGAAAATTCCGACATGGTGGTCTGGGCAAACTTATTGAGTTTTATGTAGCCGATGTCCTCAGTGGACATATATGCGGCATCCAGGCTGTTGATGGGAATCTTGTCTCTTACAATGGTATAATCGAGCAACTCTTTTTTGCCCCTGCGGAATATGCTCACTTTCACCGAGCTGCCTTTGGGTCCGCGAAGTCTTTTTACTACAAAATCACTGTTAATTTTTTCGCCGGTGGCATCTTCGCCATCAATTTTCACAATTTTATCTCCCGACATGATGCCAAGTTTTTCGGATGGTCCGTTGGGAACGGGAGTAATCACAATGATGGTGTCTTTGATGATATTAAACTGAACGCCTATACCTTCAAAATTGCCTAATAGCGGTTCGTTGGCCTTGTCAATTTCCTGCTTCGACATATAAACAGAATGCGGGTCAAGCTCCTTGAGCATACTCCTGATGGCCACCTCGGTAAGCTTTTCTTCGTTGGTTGTATCAACATATTGCAACCTGATAATCTGCAAGGCTGCAGCAAATTTGTTTTCGGTCTTTTTGGGGTCGTGTTGCTGGGCATAACCGTTGTTGGCATAAAAGGTAAAGCAGAGCACAAACAGAAACAGGGGTCTGAATAGTATAGTCCTAAAGTGATTTTTCATAGTAATGCTTTGTAATTGAAAAATTGTTGGCATGCAAAGTTAAATAAAAAGAACTATTATTTTTAACGGATGGAAAGTAATATTATTGAGTTTTTTGTACTTTTATTTTTTTTTATAAACAGAATATTTTTTTAGGCGTGCCTTAATTTTCTGCCGATGCACAAAGAATACCTGAAAATGTTAGCCAGTATGATGTTCCCATTTGCAGTGGTTACCGTGATGTGGCTTGTCAAAATTATTGAATTTTATACCAAATCAGATTTCAGCGATTTTGGTATTATGCCGTTAACAGGGGCAGGCCTGATCGGTGTGGTTACGGCACCATTCATACATGCCGATTTCGGACATCTGATCGCCAATACTATCCCCCTTTTTATCACGCTGAGCATAATTTTTTATTTTTATAATGAGGTGGCTTACCAGGTCTTTTTGCTGGTTTGGCTGTTTACGGGCGTGTGGGTGTGGTCTTTTGCGCGGGGCGATGTGTACCATATTGGAGCCAGCGGATTAGTTTACGGCTATGTGAGTTTTTTGCTTTTTAGCGGGATCATTCGCCGTAATGCCCGTTTGATGGCTATTTCGCTGCTCATCGTGTTTTTGTACGGAGGTTTTTTCTGGGGGATGTTCCCCGATTTTTTCCCAAAACGCAACATCTCCTGGGAGTCGCACCTGATGGGCGGTCTGGCAGGTCTGGTGCTTGCTGTATATTATCGTAAAAAAGGAATACAACGTGATGTGTATCGCTGGGATGAGGATGATGAGGAAGATGAGGAGGATGATTTTTTGCAGATGGATGATGAACATTCTATCAAACATTGATGAAATGTCGCAGGGAGTACTTTATTGTTACCGGTAGATTGTGCTTTTTTCAAAAAAAGCCATCTTTCCATATTATTGTGAGACTGGCTGGATGTCTTATTCTTTCCTGTCCATCTCCCGTTTGATGTCTTTTTCTTTCAGCGTTTCTCTCTTGTCGTAGGAATGCTTACCACGGGCAAGCGCAATATTCAGCTTCGCAAGGCCTTTATCATTAATATGGAGCATGGTGGGTACTATGGTGAATCCTTTTTCTTTGACCTTGCCCAGCCACTTTTTCAGTTCACGCCTGTTGAGCAAAAGTTTCCGTTCTCTTTTCGGCAAATGGTTCAGGTAGGTACCATAGGAGTATTCTGTAATATGCATATTGATTACAAAAAGTTCGTTGTCCTTAAAAACGCAGTATGCCTCATTTATGGAGGCCTTGCCATCGCGCAGCGATTTTATTTCTGTGCCTGTGAGCACTATACCGGCTGTCAGCTCTTCAATAATAAAATATTCGAATGAAGCCCTGCGGTTTTTTATTTGAACTTTACTTAACATGGAACCGGCTTAAATTTTTGTTATCAGAATGCCGGCGGAAGGTTTTTTACTTTGTAAATGCGGCGGTAAAAATAATCGTACATCTCATCATCGGTTACTTTGCGGGTGATATATATGCCTAAACCGGCTGAGAACAGGTTGCGTTTCACACCAATGTAGTAGCTGTCCTTGTATGGAAGAATATTGTAGCGGAACGTAGGTTCGAGTGTCAGCGACATTTTGTTGCCCATGGGTATGTAAAAGCTCAGACACCCTAAAGCTTGAACATTAATGGCCGTCCCCGATTTTTCGTTGAGTATTTCAGTGTGGTCGTCGAAAAACAGGGCCTGTTGTTTTCCGGCAGAGAGTACCGGTGCCACACCCAGTCCCAAATCCAAATGAGCTTTGCCCATATCGAAAAGATTGATTTTTACCATCACCGAAATAGCAACGGAAAAATACCTGTATGCTTTTTCATAGTCGCTAAAGCCAATGGCTGAATCGCGGTAGTTCCAGAGGGTATCGATAAGGTTTTTGCTTCGGTAGCCCTGGCTTTGCAACTGGACACCAAATTCCATGGATACCCTTTTCCCGACAGGACGGTTCACTGAGGCGCCTATCGTATATCCAATGCGAGGCAGGTCGATGTTTTTCATGAATCCGGCATCCTGCCCTGCAGGGGTGGTTCCTTGTACCATGTACATATTGTAATCGGCAGAACCGTATAGACTTATGCCCCAATGATTGGTTACGCTATCCGTTTTGGGTGTGTTTTGTGATATACCAGCAAAAACCGTAAATAAAAGCAAAAAAGAAATAGTAAATAATCTTCTCATAATTATAATTTGATCAAAAATGATTTCAAAAATACGTAAATTTTCATAGTGACGATTAAAAATGTTAATAGTTGTTAAACAAATTTTAAACAGATTTACAGGCCAAAAAATGCTAATTTTGTAAACTCTTTTTTAATTAACTTACAAATCCAATATTATGAACGATCAGAATTACCTTAAAGGTGGAGAGTTTATTACCAAAGCGGCCGCCGAAATTTTTATACCCGAAGAATTTAACGAAGAACAAAAAATGATTGCAGATACCTGCGATGATTTTCTCGAAAAAGAAGTTATTCCCATACTTGACGAAATTGACACTAAAAAGGAAGGTTTGATGCGCAGCTTGCTCAGCAAAGCCGGAGAGCTGGGGCTGCTGGGCATTTCCATACCCGAAGAATATATGGGTTTCGGGCAGTCTTTTATTACTTCTATGCTGACCAGCGATCGGCTGGGAGCGGGATTTTCTTTCGCTGTCGCTTATTCGGCGCATACAGGGATTGGCTCTTTACCCATTTTGTATTACGGAAACGAAGAACAAAAACAAAAATATCTGCCCAAACTGGCTTCGGGCGAATTTGCCGGAGCGTATTGCCTTACCGAGCCCAATGCCGGTTCGGATGCTAATTCAGGAAAAACAAGGGCTGTGCTTTCTGCTGATGGCACGCATTATAAACTTAACGGCCAAAAAATGTGGATTACCAATGGCGGTTTTGCCGATGTGATGACCGTTTTTGCCAAAATCGACGACGATCGCATCCTCAGCGCCTTTATTGTTGAACGTACTTTCCCCGGTATTTCTTTCGGTGCCGAAGAAAATAAAATGGGTATCAAAGGATCTTCCACAGTACAGATATTCTTCAACGATTGCGAAGTGCCCGTCGGCAATCTCCTCGGCAAGAGGGGCGAAGGGTTCCGTATCGCACTGAACATCCTGCATATTGGCCGTATCAAACTTGGCGCTAATGTGCTTGGGGCCTGCCGTTATACCATCAACAAGTCGGTGAACTATGCCAACGAACGCAAACAGTTTGGTTCCAAAATTGCCTCCTTTGGTGCCATACAATACAAACTGGCCGAACAGGTCATCAGGCTGTTCGCGGTCGAATCGGCAGTGTATAGGGCCAGCAAATATGTTGATGACACCATCAGCATTCATGTGGCCGAAGGCAAATCTAAAGCACAGGCCTACCTCGAAGCCATTGGCGAATATGCTATGGAAGCCGCCATACTAAAGGTTTTTGCTTCCGAATCGCAGGATTACATTGTGGACGAAGCTGTTCAGATTCATGGCGGGATGGGCTTTTCGACCGAGATGCCCGTGGACAGGTGTTACCGCGACTCGCGCATCAACCGCATTTTCGAAGGAACCAACGAAATCAACCGAATGGTATGTGCTGATATGATGCTGAAGCAAGCCAAAAAAGCCGATTCTCGGATTTTCGCCGAGGCGTCAGCTTTATATGAAGGCATGGAAACCCTCCGGAAAGCTTGGCAACATGAGGCTCCGGAAACTTCATATTTTGATTATTCAGGCAAGGTAATTGAGAATTTTAAGAAAACCATCCTGCTTATCATGGGAAGGGCTTACGAAACCCTCGGGAAGCAATATTCTTCGGAACAGGAAGTGCAGATGAACATTTCCGATATGCTGATACAAACCTTTGCTGCTGAATCGCTGATGCTGCGTGTCAAAAAACTGGAGCAGATAAAAGGCGAAGAACAGGTAAAGATTTATAAAGATATTATGGATGCCTTTTTCTATGAAGCAGCCGCCCGTATCAGAAAATCAGCCACCGATGCCATCTGTGCCTTTGCCGTGGGCGACGAGTTTTGTAAACTTAAAAACGCCCTGGAAACCTTAACGGCAGTCAAGCCACTGAACATCAAGGATGCACGCCGGCGTGTCGCGGCAAAACTTATTGATGAAAATTTATATGGTTTCTGATTAGGAAGTCTCGTTTTTAAAGGAGTTTTGAACTGCTGATCCATTTTCTGGCATTGGCCGGAAAATTTTTTCTCCCTAATAATAATCTGCCGTTTTCCATGTTTTTACATGCAGAAAAACACCTATCTTTGCAATTCATTTATTTAACTAAATTCTGTTTCGATGGGGATGGAGCAATATAGCCCGACCGGATTTCGTATGCTGCCTACGGTAGTCAAAAACCTTCTGATTATCAACGGTATATTTTTTCTGGCTACCACAGGGCTTGGTCAGGCGTTCGGCATTGATCTGTATGACAAACTGGGTTTGCACTATGTGGCCTCCGAAAAATTTTCGCCTTACCAGTTTATTACTTACATGTTCATGCATGGCAATTTTATGCATCTCTTCTTCAACATGTTTGCGCTGTGGATGTTTGGCTATGTACTTGAAAATTTCTGGGGGCCGAAACGTTTTCTGATTTTTTACCTTGTCTGTGGCCTCGGTGCCGCCGTTACCCATTATGCCATCGTGTTTTTTGAGTTGCGCCCTGTCATCCACGCACTGGATGTTTATCTCACCGATCCCGGCCATGCCCAGCTTAGCCAACTGCTTAATTCAGGCTACGTGGATGGCGGTTACCCACCCTTAAAAAATTTTATCACACAATACAACTTGTTGATAAACAATGATATGTCGAAAGCAATCACCTATTCCGCTGAATTTGTAATGCAATACAAAATGGATTTACTGAATGCTCCGGTGGTGGTGGGGGCTTCGGGGGCTGTCTTCGGTATATTGCTTGCTTTTGGCATGATGTTCCCTAATACCCGTATTTATGTATATTTCGCCATTCCCATCAAGGCAAAATGGTTTGTGTTAATCTATGGCGCCCTCGAATTGGTTTCGGGCATTTCCAATGTACAGGGCGACAATGTGGCTCATTTTGCCCATCTGGGGGGAATGCTGTTTGGCCTGGCGATGATATTGTTCTGGCGCTGGCAATACAAAAAAAGGCAATTTCATGACAGGCAATAATTATTACAACTTTAACCGGAATTTTTCCGGCCAGCCATACGGACAACGCCGTCCTTCAATGCTCGACGGCATGAAACGTTTTTTTACCGGAAAATCCACCCTGTCCATACTGATCATCATCAATATTGCTGTCTTTCTTATCATTAACCTGTCGCGACTGATTTTTAAGTTGTATCTGGTCAGTCCTTATCAATTTCACGAAGGAAGTATCACCGTGCCGGGCTATTGGCTGGCCGTGCCGGCCGACCTGGAATTGCTGATTTTAAAACCCTGGACCATTATTACTTATATGTTTACACATGAAAGTATCTGGCATTTATTTTTCAATATGCTGATGCTGTATGTGGGCGGGGTAATTTTTACAGAATACCTGTCAAGCAAGCGATTGCTATTGGTTTATATTCTCGGTGGTATAACAGGAGCTTTGTTCTTTATTATTAGTTATAATGTTTTTCCTGCTTTTGCCCAGGACCTCAACATTCCGGCTTTGGGCGCTTCCGCCTCTGTTATGGCTATCATTATCGCTATTGCGGCCTATGTTCCCGATTATCCTATCAGGCTGTTTTTTCTTGGTGCCGTCAAATTCAAATGGGTAGCGCTGGCTTTTGTTATCTATGACCTATGGACGCTAATACCCGGACAGTCGTTCAATAATAATCCCGGTGGACACATTGCACACCTGGGGGGCGCTTTTTTTGGTTTTTTCTATATTTTAGCTCTCAAGAAAGGGCTGGTTGTCAAGCAACTTACCAATCCATTCAAGAAATGGTTTGTTCGCAAACCAAAAGTTAAAAACACATATACGCGAAAGCCCAAAACTGATGATGAGTACCGTTATGAGCGTAAAGCCCACCAGCAACGTATTGATAATATACTTGATAAAATAAAAAAATCAGGCTACGAAAGCCTGAGCAAGGAGGATAAGGAATACCTTTTTAAAGAAAGTAAAAACAAGTAATCCATGGCAAAGAAATCAACGAAAAAACTGCATTTCTTTTGGAAACTGTTGCTTGTTGCCAATATCCTTGCGGCGCTGTTGTTATTGGTATCTTTCAGCTCTTCTTTCATCAATCCGAGGGTGTTCTGGCTTCCAGCCTTTGCCGGAATCATTTATCCTTATGTGCTGATTGTAAACATCGCTTTTATTGTGATGTGGCTGTTTATCCGGATTAAGTATTCCCTGATTTCGCTACTGCCTGTCTTGCTGGGTTTCAGTTATTTCAGTTCTTTTTTGCAGTGTAATTCCGAAAAGCCAGCCAATGGTAACGGTTTGGCCTTCAAAGTCATGTCGTATAACGTGCATAATTTCGACTTGTATAACTACAAGAAAAACTGGCAGATCAATTATGAAAAACGTAATAAAATTTTTTCTTTTCTGAAAAACCAGGATTGCGATATCATTTGTTTTCAGGAGTTTGTAAATAACTGTAACGGCGAATTTAAGACTAAGGATACCCTGGTCACTTTTCTTAAAGCCACCAATGTCCATGCCGAATATTCTGTGGTTTCAAGGCATATTTACGAATTTGGCCTGGCTACTTTTACCACGTTTCCCATCGTGGGGAAGGGTCTGATAAAATTTCCCAATTCAAGAAATAACTTTTGTATTTATACGGATGTCCTTATCAGCAATGATACCGTGCGTATTTACAATGCCCATTTACAATCACTGCATCTGGGCAACAGCGACATTGAATTTGCCGATAATATTGCCTCGGGCAACACCAATACCGATGAGAAGGATTTGAAAAATAAATCGTTACGCATATTGCGGTACCTCAAAAGAGGATTTGTCAAGCGTTCGGTGCAGGCCGAACTGCTGGCCGGGCACATCAAAAAATGTCCTTATCCGGTAATTTTATGCACCGACCTCAATGATACGCCGTTTTCATACGCCTATCATCAGTTGGGGTCCCTGCTCAATGATGCTTTTAAAGAGGCCGGTTTCGGGTTGGGTACCACGTATTATAAAATATATCCATCATTCCGTATTGATTACATTTTTCTGTCTAACCATTTTAAAGTCAGTAATTTTAAAAATGTAAAAACGGATAATTCCGATCACTACCCGGTAATGTGCCTGGCGGAAAAGAAAAAACAGTAAGTCGTTGAAATTTGAACTGACATCGGATTATGTGCCTACCGGCGATCAGCCCGAGGCAATCAGGCAACTCGCCGAAGGTCTGCAACGCGGCGATGAGGCGCAGGTGCTCCTCGGTGTTACCGGCTCCGGAAAAACGTTTACCATAGCCAATGTTATTCAGGAGGTGCAGCGGCCAACGCTGGTACTCAGCCATAACAAAACCCTTGCAGCTCAACTATACAGTGAGTTCCGGCAGTTTTTTCCCAAAAATGCCGTGGAGTACTTTATTTCCTATTATGATTATTATCAGCCCGAAGCATACCTGCCTGTGACCAATACCTATATCGAAAAAGACCTTTCGATCAACGATGAAATTGAAAAACTCAGGTTGAGCGCCACCTCGGCCTTATTATCGGGAAGGCGAGACGTTATTGTAGTTTCGTCGGTGTCGTGCATTTATGGTATTGGCAATCCCGAAGATTTTGCAAACAGCATCATCAGGATGAAAATAGGTGATACCGTTCCGGTAAAGAAGTTTTTACAGGCCTTGGTCAATATTTTATATTCGCGCAATGATGTAACTTTTGGACGGGGCAATTTCAGGGTTCGCGGCGATACTATTGATGTTTCGCCCGCTTATGCCGACTTTTGCATACGCGTATGCTTTTTTGGCGATGAAATTGAATCTATTGAAACGTTTGAACCCGTAAACGGGCGTTTTATCGAAAAACTTGACGCGATTTCCATTTACCCGGCTAACCTGTTTATTTCTTCTCAGGATAAGATGAAAAAGGCAATAACAGATATTCATCACGACCTGATCTCCCATATTGCGTATCTGAAAGATATGGGAAAGATGATGGAAGCCAAGCGCATTGAGGACCGCGTGTCGTACGATCTCGAGATGATGCGTGAGCTCGGCTATTGTTCGGGCATAGAGAATTATTCCCGCTATTTCGATGGTCGTAAACCCGGGGGAAGGCCTTTCTGCCTGCTCGATTGTTTCCCGGATGATTACCTGATGGTGGTGGACGAAAGTCACGTTACTGTGCCACAGATCCGTGCCATGTACGGCGGCGACCGGTCGCGCAAACAAACCCTGGTGGAATACGGCTTCCGGCTGCCATCGGCTCTGGATAACCGCCCCCTGAAATTCGACGAATTTGAAGGCATGCTCAATCAGGTTGTTTTTGTAAGCGCTACTCCGGCTGATTACGAATTGCAAAAATGCGAAGGCGTTGTGGTGGAACAGGTACTCAGGCCTACCGGGCTGCTCGAACCGGTAATTGAGGTAAAACCCAGCCAGACGCAAATTGATGATTTGCTCCATGAAATTGATTTGAGGGTAAAAGTCAATGAACGGGTTTTGGTAACCACACTCACCAAAAAAATGGCCGAAGAACTTACCACCTATTTGTTGAAACTCGAAATCCGTTCCAAATACATACATTCGGAAGTGGATACCCTCGAACGGGTGCAAATTCTGCGCGAATTAAGGGCCGGCGATATTGACGTGCTGGTAGGGGTGAACCTCCTGCGTGAAGGCCTTGACCTGCCTGAGGTGTCGCTGGTAGCCATACTCGATGCCGACAAAGAAGGTTTTCTGCGGTCCGAACGGTCACTCACCCAGACAGCCGGAAGGGCGGCAAGAAACATCAACAGCAAGGTCATCATGTATGCTGATAAAATTACCGAATCTATGCAGCGCACCATCGACGAAACCGACCGACGCCGTGAAAAACAACTGAAATACAACGCCGAACATAACATTACGCCAACCCAGATCATTAAAAGCGTGGATGCAACTTTTGGACAAACCTCGGTCACCGACAGCAAAGGCAATGAGGTAAAGGCTTATGTGGACAATACAAACTCCAGTGTTGCTGCCGACCCGGTGGTTCAGTATATGAAAAAAGAGCAGTTGCAGAAATTGCTGTCGCAGGTGAAATCCGATATGGCAAAAGCTGTTAAGGCCCTAGATTTCATGGAAGCCGCCCGGTTACGGGATGAGATGTATGAGTTGGAAAAAATACTGAAAGATAAATCCAAATAGTAGATTGAAATTAGTGCGCGCCTGGGTTTTTTATGGTAAATTGTTTACCGCAATTGTTGCCAGGGAAAAATACTTTGTTATTTCTTGCATAATGTTCTGAGAAGGATTATATTTGTCACAGATATAATACCAATTAAAAATTATAAATATGTACGGGCTTTATGGTATAATGCCGATGCAACGGTTGTTATAGGCCATTTCCTGGGACTATTACAAATGTGCAATCGGTATAAATATTTTTTTTGAATATTTTTTGTTGTTTTTTCTGTTGAACTTAACTAAAAATACAGCTTCAGATAAAGTGCTGTTGAAGGACAATCAAAATAGGTAAATATGAAAAAAATATCGGTAAACGTCATCCTGCTGCTGGTTTTGATTTTTTTAAGTACTAACTACAGGGCTCATGCACAGGAACCCGCCGACACCAGCGATGCTACGCTGGAAGAAACTATGAGTTGGATTCAAAGCAAGGTGAATGAAAAAATGTATAAAATAAGTTACGAATATGTTTCTTGTGCGGATAAGTTGTCAAAAACTGTCAGCGCCACCTCCGTTAACTGCCATATCCGTTTTGAATATGATATCAGTAAACTGACTTTTTCGGTTACTTCCACTTTCGCAACAATATGGACCACAAAGGATTCCATAGTCCAGCCTTCGGCATTTACTCTTTATTTATCGGATATAAGCGCCATCAACCTTGTTTGTTACAAAGACACTGTGTACAAAGAAACCCGTGAGTATGAAAATACCGACCAGAAAGGGAACGAAATACAAACGTGCGAGGTAACCAACACAATGTACAGCTATTGCAGCATGTTTTTTACTGCCAACGGGAAAAAATATGAGATGCTGATCCCCGATGAATTTATTTACATTCGCCTGTTAAAGGCCTTTAATCATGCTGTCGGCCTGGTTAAAAAAACCGAAAAATTCTGATTTGCTGTTTCGTTTAACCATGTCTTGTTTATCACACAACCCCGGGCAGGCTGGTACGCTCTCCAAAAACCAGTTTGCCAAAATAGAATATCCATTAGTCCAATAGTAAGCGACCGGCAAAGTGCATCTTTCTTATAAGGCCGTAGTGATCTATTTTTGCCCGGGCAGAAGTCTGTGCAGTTGGTTGACCTTGTAATCCGGGATAATTGAGAGTGTTTCCCTAAGCCATGCA
>JAGNBV010000138.1 GCA_018004645.1 Bacteroidales bacterium | reverse complement strand
CCGTCGGTGAGCAGGAAGGTTGGTGTCATGTGTTCCATAGCCAACTTGGCGGCTTCATAGGCGCCCATAAAACAATCGGAAGGCGATTGGGCCGCTACGATGATACACGGACACTCCCCATTTCTGCCATATAAGGCCTGCAGCAGGTCTGATTGTTCCGATTTGGTGGGTAAACCCGTAGAGGGGCCGCCGCGCTGTACATCCACAATTACCAAAGGTAATTCGGTCATTACGGCTAAGCCTATTGCTTCACTTTTCAGAGATAATCCGGGTCCGGAGGTGGTGGTCAATGCCAGGGAGCCGGCAAAACTGGCGCCAATAGCGGAGCAGACACCAGCTATTTCGTCTTCGGCCTGAAAAACTTTGGCTCCGAGGGATTTGTGTTTGGCAAGTTCCATCAGTATTTCGGTGGCCGGGGTAATAGGGTAGGACCCTAAAAACAATGGCCTGCCGGAGCGTTCGGATGCTGCCAGAAATCCCCATGCGGTAGCCACGTTGCCGGAAATATTACGGTACCTGCCTTTGTCTAATGTGGCGGCGGGCACCAGATAAGTAACACTAATGGCCTCAACGGTGTCGGCATAGTTATAACCGGCTTGCATGGCCAATTTATTGGAGGTGATGAGTTCCGGTTTTTTCTTGAATTTTTTTGCAAAAAAATCAAAAGCAATGTCCAGTTTCCAGTTAAACAGGTAATACATCATGCCCAGTGCGAACATATTTCTTGATTTTTCGGCTGTTTTACCATCGAGGTTAAGCTCTTTCAAGGCATCTTTGGTGAGGGTGGTGAGAGGAGCTTTGATAAGATTATAACCTTGCAGGCTATTGTCTTCAAGCGGGTTGCTGGTGTAGCCTGATTTTTCAATGGCTTTTTGGTCAAAGGCGTCCAGGTCGGTAATAATGGTGGCGCCTTTTTTAGCCCATTTCAGGTTTGCCTTTAATGAGGCCGGATTCATGGCCACTATCACGTCGCATAAATCACCTGAACTGTACACTTTTTTTCCAATATGTACCTGAAAACCGGAAACACCGGCGATGGTGTTGTGAGGGCCCCTGATTTCGGCGGGGTAGTCGGGAAAGTTGGCAAGGTCGTTGCCTTCCAGGGCGGCGGTATCTGTAAAAAGGTTGCCGATAAGTTGCATCCCGTCGCCGGAATCGCCAACAAACTTAACCACAACATCCTCTTTTGTTACTGCCTTATTTTTCTTTTGTGTCATAGGAATTTGTATAAAAATTTCTACAAAGTTATAGGTTTTCTTTATAAACCAAATTTATTTACGGGTTTATTTTTGAATAAAAAAGGGGATTCCGGCCGGAATCCCCTTTGATAATAAAGGTGCTGATTTACACAGCTAAAAAAACTTAATGTAAATCCCAGAATAGTTTGGTAGCCACATCATCACCACCTATGGCGCTGGAGGCGGCACCGTAATTGGTTCCGTTCAGGGTTTGTTCGGCTATGGGATACGTAAACCTTACCGGTATATCGGATACGGCATCAGGCGGAGCTACCAGCACGGGGAAGTCTAATTTTCTCCAGCTTGTCCACGCTTCATAGCCTCGGTTGTACAAGCCTATCCAGGCCTGTGTTCCGATTTTCTGCTGCCAGGTGCCGGCTGCAGTGGCATAAGCAACAGCGGGGTTGGCCAGGTATGTGGCGGCATCGGCACTTGTCCCGCCCCAGTAAGTAATGGAGGCCGTAATTCCGTTGTTATAATGGTCTTCGGCGGTGCCACCCACAGCAAACCCCTTTTCCACAGCTTCTGCCAGGAGAAATTCTACTTCGGCATAATCCATAATGATTCCTTCAAATGTAGGAAGCTGAATCATATCAGCCACATGCGAATATTGAGTGTAATCGTTTGAAGCTCCATATACACCGCCAATATACGTATTGGTGTCGGGTGCCATAGTGAAGTAAAATGGCAACCGCGGATCGTTTAATGCTACCATGGCGTCCACCAGGGTATTGGCGGCAACAAAATCATGTCTTCCGCTGGCTACCAGGTCATCATAGATAGGATTACAGTTTGGCTGGGCAGATAAGTATATGAGGCTTCCGTTATCGGCATTTGAAGCTATTACATTCTGAGCTGCAGCAACTGCCTGTGTCTGTGCAAAACCAGGGTCAACATCCGAAATCACCATAGCCATTCTTAATTTAAGGGAATTGGCAAATTTTAACCATTGGTTTACATTGCCTCCATACATATTGTCTGCGCCTTCAAAACTGCCCCAGGCGGGATCCAGTTCTGCGATAGCGGCATTCAGGCGGATAATCAAATCTTTGTAAACAGTAAGGCCATCATCGTATTTTGGCGCAGGAATTTCTATATCCAGAGCTTCTGTGTAAGGGATGTTGCCAAAAGTTTCCACGAGTACAGAATAAGTATAAACTTTCATAATTTCAATTATGGCTAACTTGTTCTTTTTAATACTAGGACTGGCATCTCCCCCATAGGTTGTTTCTTGTATGATTCGGGCAGATTCATCGAGGTCTTTGAGTACATCGCGGTAGAGGATATCCCAATGATTGTCTGGAATGGTTCGGGTAACCAGGTCATAATTGGCCTCATCAGTATAGGTGGTTTCCGTCCAGTATTGAGCAAACATTCTGAAAATATTGAGGTTTACATTGGTGCTCACCATCTGGTCGAAAACATTTTTCTGTGCACCGGTAAATAGTGATTCGCCGGTAACATCGGTAGGATCTTTTGTGTTTTCATTCAGATCTTCCAACTTTTTGCAGCCGGAAAACATTAGGATTACGAGTAATAATGCTAATATCTTTTTCATGGTTGTATTATTTAAAAGGTTAATTTAACATTGAAACTAAAATCACGGGTTGATGGCAGCGACCCTACTGAATAGCCCTGAAGATTTCCGGCACTTAACCCTGATTCGGGGTCGGCATAAGGAAGGTTCTTGTAGATTATCCATGGGTTGGAAGCTACTGCTGACAAGGTAACTCCGGTGAGGAAACATTTTTGCAACCATTTGGCGGGCAGGCTGTACGATAAGGAAACTTCTCTCAGTTTAACAAAGGAAGCATCATATACAAAGGCTCTATCCGGATTTCTTACATAACCAAATGCTCCATAGTTGTTGGCGGCAATTCTGGTAGTATTTTCTGATCCGTCGGGATTTACGCCTTCATTAATAAAACCACCGCTATTGGAAGCATAGCCCAGGCTGTGGTCATTGGGGTCAACCCAGGTAATAGGATCTCTTACAGGGTTTCCTAAATCGTTCAGATAAGAAGTTTCGTCGTACAATCCGGTAGCAAGTCCATAATACATATCCAGCGAGAAGATGTCTCCACCCATAGAAACGTCAACTAAGAAACTCAGGTTCCATCCACCCCAGGAGAAGGAGTTTAGCCAGCCACCTGTCCAGTCGGGGTTGATATTTCCGATGACATTGTCAGAAGTGGCTGTTTTATAAAATCTGCCGTTGGCGGGATTGATCAGACGGGCGCTGTCGGATTCGCCAACAGGATTACCGTTGATGGTTATATAGTCGGTTCCGCAGATTATTCCGTAAGGCTGTCCTACCCTGGCATTAATGGAAACACCACCCTGGTATGAACCCAACTGCAGGTTTTCAACCCCTTCTGCTAAAGAAAGGACTTTGTTCCAGTTTTTTGCCCAGTTGATGGTCATGTTCCACTGGAATTTTTTGGTTTTTACCGGTGTGGCATTTAAAGAGATTTCCACACCCTGGTTTTGAATTTGTCCGGCGTTGATAATTTTGTAGGTGTAGCCCGTAGCTGTGGAAACGGCCAGTGGCAGAATCTGGTTGGAAGTGTTGCTGTTGTAATAAGCAGCATCAAAACCTATACGTCTTCCAAAGAAATACATTTCAAGTCCGCCTTCTATACTTCTTGTTTTTTCGGGCAGTAAATTGCTGTTTTTCTTTGTGCCGGGCACCGAAGTAATCGGGGAGTTCAGCGGGGTGATAATATTGTAATTGTCGGTTAATTGGTCATAACTGGCGCTATTACCCACCATAGCATAATTCAAACGTACCTTACCATAAGATAACACTTTATTTTCCGGAATCAGGTTAGAGAATACAAAGCTGGCGGCCACTGAAGGATAATAATATACGCTGTTTCCAACGGGTAATGTGGAAGAGTGGTCACGCCGTATAGTTCCGTCAAGGTATATCAGGCTCTTGTAGCCTATTGATGCACTGGCATAGATGCCATTTACACCTACTTTGGAAGCGAGTTCTTTTGAAAGCGGCAGTGGGCCGACACTGTTTTGCAGTGAATACAAACCAGGTACAGCAAGTCCGCCGTTTGTGGCAGAAATAATTCTGTTGAAATTGGTTCTTCTGGCGTTATATCCAACTACGCCTCTCAGGTTCCAGTTCTTACCGAAATCTTTATTGATATTGGCCATCAGGTCGAAGTTGTATTCGGTGAAATTAATGTCTCTTCTCAGATAGCCTGAACCCTGATCGCTGCGTCCAAGGCTGCCGTCGGAGCCGGAACCAAGTCCGAATGGGCCGGGTATGCTGCCCACAGCTTTTCTTTCCTCCTGCATTTCCGTATAGGTATCGGCTGAAAAACGTCCGAACAGGCTTAACCATTTCAGCACTTTATAATCAACAGCCATATAGCCCGTAAAACGGTTTCTGTTGTCGTTTTCATAATTTTCATATCTTACCCAATAGGGGTTGTCCCAGAAAATAGGTGCGGCCACGGTTGGGTCGGCATAGTTCCAGGTAATATTTCTTCCGGTTAATTCATAAAGTTCCCGTTGTTGCTGTATGTCAACATTGGTTTGGTACCACTGACGGAATGAAGTCATGATATTATCGCTGTATCCGGTAGAGTTACGGCCCACAGCCCGGGTGTTGGTGTAATTGCCTTGCCCCGACACAGTGAGTTTATCCGTAACATTCCACGAACCATTCAACAACACATTATCTTTGTTTAATTTACTGTTAGGCAAAAGACCTTTTTGCGTAAAATTGGTATAGGCCAGACGGTAGGAGCCTTTAGGCCCTGCATTATCAATAGCAACTGAATTGTTGAACGTCAGCGGTTTTTGGAAAAAGGTAATAGGACCGTTTTCGGCAGCAATCCAGGGAGTGGCTGTCATATACCAGGGAGATTCGGGGTCAACGGCATTCCACTGATACACATATCGGCTGGCATCAAAAGGAGCACCATAGGAAGCATCTTCCGAGGTAACTACCCATTGCTCATCCACGCCATCATTGTTAACATCACGGAAATACCAAAACTCATCGTTAGGATCGCCTTCATAATAGTGTCCGTAGCCTGCGCCGTAGTCTTTCTGGTACTTAATGAATGTGCTTTTGTCAACAAAGCCCATGGTTACCCCGGAATTTACCGTAATCCCGATACCTTTCTTTTTTATTTCAGTACCAACACCGCTGCCGGCAGTAGTACCTTTTTTGGTGGTAATCATGATAACACCGCCCGCAGCACGTGAGCCGTAAAGGGCGGTAGCAGCAGCACCTTTCAGTACGTTGATTGACTCAATGTCATCGGCGTTGATGTCCGAAGCCATATTGCCAAAGTCGTATCCCATACCACCCTGTATCTGTGAGGAGGTGTTGAAGTTGCTGTTGTTGACAGGAACGCCGTCAACCACAAAAAGCACCTGATTGTCGCCGGTCAGCGATTTGTTGCCACGCAGCAAAACGTTGGTGGAGCCGCCGATATTGGTATTCTTTTTTACCTGAACACCGGCAACTTTTCCCGAAAGAGAATTGATGAAGTTGTCTGATTTAACGGTTTGCACCAGGTCGCCCTTTATTTCCTGCGTCGAATAGCCAAGAGATTTCTTTTCTCTGGCAAT
>JAGNBV010000137.1 GCA_018004645.1 Bacteroidales bacterium | reverse complement strand
GCTTTTTCTATCCGTGAATCTGACCCTCAGAAAGCCTCCCGCCCTTTCGACAAAAACCGCGACGGCCTGGTGCCCAGCGGTGGTGCTGCTACCCTTATTCTGGAAAGCTACGAATCGGCCATTAAACGTGGTGCACCTATTATTGCCGAAGTGGCTGGCTATGGGTTTTCATCCAACGGCGAACATATTTCACAATCCAACATCGAAGGACTGGTCCGCGCCATGAACATGTCGCTCAACGATGCCGGAATGAAAGCACGGGATATTGATTATATCAACGCCCATGCCACCTCCACCATACACGGCGACATCTCGGAAGCCATCGCCCTGGCCGATGTTTTTGCCGATGGCTGCCCTCCGGTAAGTTCCACCAAATCTATGACCGGCCATGAATGCTGGATGGCAGGGGCCAGCGAAATAGTGTATTCAACCCTGATGATGCAAAACTCTTTTATTGCACCAAATATCAACTTTGAAGAACCCGACGAATATTCCCGCAAACTAAATATCATCCCGCAAACGCTAACTAAAAATTTTGATGTATTTTTGTCGAACTCTTTTGGTTTTGGAGGCACCAACTCATCATTAATCATTAAAAAAGCAAGGTAAAATCACCACCGTATATGGATAAAGAAGAAGTAATCAACAAAATAAATCTATTTTTAGTAGAAGAATTTGAACTGGAACCCGAACAGCTGAAGCCTGAGGCCTTGTTAAAAACCGACCTCGGTATTGACAGCTTGGACTTTGTTGATATTATAGTGATTATCGAAAAAAATTTCGGATTCAAAGTGAAGGGAGAGGAAATGGCTAATGTGCGCACGCTGCAGGATTTCTACGATTATGTTATGGCGCGCGTCAACACAAAAGTACTATAAAACCAGAAGATTCAAATGGCGCAATGGGAAGGAAAAACCCGCGGAGGCGTAACCGGTTATAAGATTTTTGTCTTTATCATTAAACATTTAGGGATATCTTTTGCCTACTTTTTTCTCAAATTTGTTGCCATATATTTCCTGTTTTCTGCCTCTAAAGCCAAAAAAGCCATATTTTTTTATTTCCACAAGATTCATCATTACCGTAAAGTACGGTCTCTTATGAGCACGTATCGCAATTTTTGCATGCTTGGAAAAGTCATCGTTGACAAAATAGCCCTTCTTTCAGGAAGTTATACAAAGTTCACCTACACCTTCGACGGTGAAAACCACCTGCGTACATTGGCTGCAGCCCAAACAGGAGGAATACTTGTAAATGCCCACGTTGGCAACTGGGAATTTGCCGGCCAGTTGCTCGAACGCCTTGACACACCCATCAATATCCTGATGTACGACGCCGAACACGAAAACATAAAAAAATACCTCGCCACGGTGCTCGAAAACAAAAATGTACGCTTTATTATCATCAAAGACAGTTACACCCATCTGGAAAAAATCCGCAAAGCGCTTGTCAATAAAGAAATTATAGCCATGAACGGCGACCGTTTTATGCCCGGGAACAAAACCCTTACATGCAAATTTCTTGGCCGTGATGCCGACTTCCCCGTGAGCCCGTTTTATATGGCCGGAAAATATGATGTGCCGGTAGTGTATGTTTTTGCTATGAAAGAAAGTGCCTCACATTACCATTTTTACGCATCGCCCCCTCGCAAACTCGAGCATTTTGCCAGTTTTCATCAACGTGAAAAAGCCTTAAAAACAATTGTAAATGAATATGTTGCCACACTCGAAAATATTGTGATAAAATATCCGTTACAATGGTTTAACTATTATTACTTTTGGAAACAAACCCCATGAACGGAACAAAAAAGAATATCCTGATAGCTTCGCTCAATACGCTGACCGTCCCCTACCCGGTTTACCCCATTGGAATCTCATACCTGGCAACCTTTATTGAGAAACAATTGCCTGATTATAAAGTTACCCTCTTCGACTTCAACCTGTCTCATCCGGATGATTTTCTACTGACACTAAAGCAATTATCTCCCAAATATATCGCTTTTTCAATACGCAATATCGATGGGGCCAATTCATACGACCCCACTAATTTTATCAAGGGTTACCAAACTATCATTGATTTGCTTCGCAAAAACTATCAAGCTGACTACAAACTATTTATTGGCGGTGCAGGTTTCAGTATTTTTCCCCAGTCTTTGTTTAGCCTGTTAAAGCCCGATTTTGCTGTAGTGGGCGAAGGCGAAGAATCGCTGGTTGAGCTGATTACAAACCTGGATGCCGGTAATGCTGTTGACCATATCGGAGGCCTCGTGTACGAAAAAAATGGCCAGGTAATCGTGAACAACAAAAAACAACATCCTGCTGATTTACAATTGTGTTTTGATGAAAACCTGATAGATTTTTACTGGCATAACAGCGGGATGCTCAATATTCAGACAAAAAGAGGATGCCCGTTTAACTGCGTTTATTGCACCTATCCGGTCATTGAAGGGCGCATTGTCAGGACCCTGAACACCGACCTTATTGTGGAGAATATCAGCAAATTATACTACGACAAAGGTATTGACTATATTTTCTTTACCGATTCGGTGTTCAATATGAAAAACGACTATAACATCGAACTGGCCGAAAAAATCATCAGGTCGGGGATAAAAATCCGCTGGGGCGCATATTTCTATCCCAAAGGGTTAACACTGGAAATCCTACAACTTTTCAAGGCCTCCGGACTTACCCATATCGAATTCGGAACCGAATCAATAAGCAACCAGACCCTCAAAAGCTATGGCAAGCATTTCACGGTTGACGACATCATACAGCAAAGCGAACTATGTAACCTGGCAGAAGTGCCATTTGCACATTTCCTCATACTGGCCGGCTATGGCGAAACAGACTACACCATCAACGAAACCTTCGGGAATAGCAAAAAAATAAAAAATACCGTGTTTTTTCCTTTTGTAGGTATGAGGATATACCCGGGAACAAAACTGCATGAAATTGCTGTAAATGAGAACATCATTAACAAAAACGACCTCCTCCTGGAGCCCAGATATTTTATTTCAAAAGAGGTAAACACCGACACCCTGAAGGAAAGAGCTAAAAATACCGGCAGACGCTGGGTTTTCCCGGACGAAGACACCGCGGCAATTACCAACAAAATGAGAACACTGCGAAACAAAAAAGGCCCCCTGTGGGAGTATCTAATCCAATAATTTATGATTGCACAAGGTAGTGAAATTCTTAAACTTATCCCTCAAAGGCCGCCCATTGTCATGGTGGATAAACTGATTTCGGCTGCCGGCAAAAAAACCGTCAGCGGCCTGAAAATCTCACCGGATAATATTTTTGTATCCGACAACTGCCTGCAGGAACCCGGAATCATTGAAAACATAGCACAATCTGCTGCCCTGGGTGTCGGATACCTGTGCCAATCAAAAAACGAAAAAATCCCTATCGGATTCATTGGCGCCGTGAGCAACCTCAAAATTTTCAGCCTCCCCAGGGTAAACACCGAGATAATTACCGAAATACAGGTAGAATACGAAGTTTTGGAAGCCACCATCATCAGCAGCAAAGTATTTTGCGATAAGCAGCTCCTGGCCCAGGCCGAAATGAAAATTTTTCTCAAAACCGAAAATTAAAAGCATAATTACACGAAATCTTTATGGGCAAAGAAAAAAAAGACAACAACAAAAGTCATATCGTAGACCTCGAAAACCTGGACGTTGACCATAGAAAATTTAAAATCACGCATTACCAGATGGAAAAAAACGGCCATTTTTCACACGACATGAAATCCGATTGGGGTGGCCGCGATCCCGTGGTTAACCAAAGTCTCGTAATAATTAAAGAAAGGATAAACATAGCCAGGCAACAGGTGATTAACGGCGAAGTTAGCCCCATTGCCTATTATATGGAAAAATGCTTTTTCGATCTGAAAACCCTTGCCCAATATATTGGCATAGCCAAATGGCGGGTTAAAAGACACCTGAAAGTAAAAATATTCAAAAAACTGAAAGACGAAACACTGAAACGCTATGCCGACTTTTTTGGCATTTCCATAGATGAATTAAAAGATATTGACCACTTATATCATTAAATACCAACACGTTATATGAAGATGAATTTCGACCACATGCAACTATCTGCCCATTGCGAAAGTGGCGCTACCGTCAATATGCTGGGATACTATAACATAAAAATTACCGAACCCATGGTTTTTGGCATTGGCGCCGGGTATTATTTTGGCCATCTGCCCTTTCTAAAAATGAACTATTCCCCCGCCACCACCTTCAGAGCTTTGCCAGGCCTTGTTTTCAGCCGTACCTGCAAAAACCTGGGAATATCATATGTGCGCAACACCTACCGCGACCCGAAAAAAGCCATGGACGAGCTCGACCGGGTACTCGACCAAGGCATCCCTGTGGGCGTGCAGGTGGGTGTTTTCCAGTTACCTTTTTTTCCACCTGAATACCGCATGCATTACAATATGCACAACATGGTTGTGTATGGAAAAGAAAATAACAACTATTTTGTGGCCGATAGTGTGGTAGATGGCGAAAATATAATTTCATACGACGACTTGATGCGCGTACGTTATGCCAAAGGCGCCTTTGCCCCTCATGGCAAAATGTATTATATGACAAAAATTCCCAATGCCGTTGATTTTAAAATGCCTGCAATATGGGGAATCAAAAAAAGCTGCCATGAAATGCTCGACCTTCCTTTTTGGATGGTGGGTATCAAAGGCATTAAGTTTTTTTCGAAACAATTGCGAAAATGGCCAGCAAAAAAAGGCAACAAGGTAGCATCACAGTACCTGATGCAAGCCATCCTGAACCTGGAAGAGATAGGTACCGGAGGCGCCGGATACCGCTTTATTTATGGAGCCTTCCTGAACGAAGCCGCCGATTTGCTGCAACGCGATGAGCTGAAAGAACTCGCCATCGACATGGGAAAAGCCGGTGACCGATGGCGTAATTTCTCCTACCTGGGTGCGCGAAACTGCAAAAACAGATTCGAACCGGAATTTTCTTACGACCAACTCGCCGAAATTGTAATGGATTGCGCCGAACAGGAAGAGAAGATTTTTAAAAAATTAAAAAAAATAAAATTCTGAAATCAGCAGAAAGTGCCTAATTTTGAACCCTTGAAAACTGAAAGAAAAAGCTGATCAATGGCCGAAGAAACTATTATTGAAATTATTAACCTGTCAAAAACTTACAAAGGGAACAAAAAACCTGCCGTTGACGGCATATCCCTGAAAATACGCCAGGGAGAGATTTTTGGTCTCCTCGGCCCCAACGGAGCAGGCAAAACAACCACCATTTCAATACTTTGCGGACTTTTCGCACCCGGTAAAGGAGACGTATTTATCGACGGACTATCCGTAAGAAAAGATACAGAAAGGATAAAACACATTATCGGTATTGTTCCCCAGGATATTGCCCTCTATCCCAGCCTCACCGCCTACGAAAACCTGCGATTTATCGGAAGAATGTATGGTCTGAAAGGGGTAATGCTGAAAGAACGAATCAATATGTATGTCGAATTGCTCGGCCTGCAGGATAGCCTCAATAAGAAAATCAGCACTTTTTCAGGAGGCATGAAAAGAAGAATAAACCTGGTTGCCGGCCTCTTGCATAACCCCAAAATACTCATTCTGGATGAACCTACCGTGGGCGTTGACGTACAATCGAGAAACCTGATGGTGCAATACCTCAAAGAACTAAACAAAACCGGCACCACTATCATTTACACCTCGCATTACCTGCAGGAAGCCGAATGCCTGTGTTCCAGAGTAGCATTTATGGATAATGGCAAAATCATCATCCAGGGGTCTCCTAAAGAACTCATCAGCAAAACTCCCGGATGCAGCAACATGGAAGAATCATTTTTAAAATTAACCGGAGTAGATTTAAGGGATTAAAA
>JAGNBV010000136.1 GCA_018004645.1 Bacteroidales bacterium | reverse complement strand
TTTCGGTAACTCCCTGCACGGCAGCCAAGAATGAAAACACGCAAAGCCTGAACGGAATTGCCGATCTAGATTTTTCAATCACCACCCGCGAACTGGTGCGCATGATACGTCAATCAGGCATCGACATTCAGAGGCTCGATGCAGAGGATTACGAACCCCTGATGAGTGAACATTCCGGGGCTTCGATAATTACCGAAGTTTCGGGGGGAACCACCGAAGCCGTCATCAGGACACTCGGTGAGCTGATAACGGGCAACGAACTGGACACCAAAATGCTGAAGATTATGCCCCTGCGCAGCGAGCACGGAATAAAAGAAACCATACTAACATTTTCGGAGGTGAGAACCGGATGGGAATTTTTAAAAAACCAGGAAATACGGTTTGCCGTAGTCAATGGCAGCAGGCATGCCATGAATTTCTTTGAACAATTAAAAGAAAACAAAAAGCCCTATCACTTTGCAGAAGTAATGGTGTGCCAGGGAGGCTGCATCGGTGGTGGCGGACAGCCTATTCCGGTATCAGACGAACTAATAAAAGCCAGGGCAGCCATCCTCTACTCGCTCGACGAAATTTGCGGCCTGAAAAAAGCCCATGAAAACGCCCGTCTGAATAATATTTACCGAGAGTTTTTAACAAAAACCGACCTCAAAGAAAACCATAAGATACTTTATTATTAACTTTACCGCCTTTTACGCTAAAAATCTCTTTTCTATGGCCTTGATACACTCTTTTGAACAATCCGGCAATACATTATTCCGGCACAGGGGACAAATACCTCTTTTTATTTTTATTACCGCCATCCCAATCATTTTCCTCACGGATACCACTATTTTCAACGACACCTTTTATCTGATTCTTACCGTTTTCTCCATTATAGTTGCCTTGTCGGGCTTTATCATCAGGGCCTATACTATTGGCACCACACCCAAAGGGACCTCGGAGCGCAACACCCGGGAGCAGGTGGCGGAATCACTAAATACCAAAGGTATCTACTCAACACTCAGGCATCCGTTGTATCTTGGCAACTACCTGATGTGGCTGGGCTTGCTCCTGTTTACCTTCAATGCTTATTACATCATTATTATTTCATTGTTTTTCTGGCTTTACTACGAACGAATCATGTTTGCCGAAGAACGCTTCCTGGAAAGAAAATATGGCGATGAATACCTCAAATGGTCGGCAGGGGTGCCCGCTTTCATACCTGCCATAAAAAAGTTTCAAAAAAACAATATTCCCTTTTCAGTCAAAAGCGTGTTACGTCGCGAATACTCAGGAGTGCTGGCCATGGCTGTAGGATATTTTTATATCGATCATCTCAGAAATTTCGCGGACCACCGCACCTTTGAGCCGCTTAGAATATCTACTTATGCATTGATAGCTTCCATTTTATTAGTGCTGATATTACGAACACTAAAACACGGCGGAAAATTAAACGAAACCGACAGGTCATAATATTCACGTACTTTTTTCTGATAATATGTTGAAAAATCAATGTATTACTGGTGATTTATTTTTATTTTTGTATAAATCCTTTTATGAAACATTTAGTACTCAGCATCCTTTTACTTATTGAGATGCATAGCTTTGTTGTTTTTTGTCAGACAAGACAAACCAACACCACTGGTTCTGACCTGGCGGCTGATGTGCCTTTCCGCATGAAAAAACTTGACGCCAATAATCAAATAAGCAGTGTCCCTTTACATTTTTATGTTCATTCGTCGGGTTGTTTTGGCTGTAACAACGAGCTAACCGATATCAAGGTGTGGCTAAAAAATGCCGATGAAACATCTTTTAACAATCTGCTTACCTTTGACACCTATTCCGTCCAGGCTTTTGACTCCTTATTGATATGCAGATCCACTGAAGATATTGCATGGGGAATGCAGGCTTTTGACTCCAGCGGATACGAAAAAAACAGCCAGTCAACCATACGCTTCACCTCCGATCAAAATATCTTCGGAACACATTATGTGGATATCACAAAAGATTATTGGTATTTTACACTTACGATTCCGGCCGAGAAACTGAATGGGCTGGATGACATCTTCGACATAAAAGTAAATTTCTCGCTGAATATGGAATCCGACCAGCAGCAGTATTTCAGGGTTTTCAGGCAGACTGAAGATATTCCTCGCATACAGGGCTGGTACCGGGGCGACATGCATAATCACACCATGTTTTCCCAAAATGATGTCGAATACGGCCTGCCATTGGGAGCCACCAAGGTAGCTTCTCAAAAGATCGGACTGGATTGGATTACGGTTACCGACCACAGCAGCGATTACGACAACTACGGCCTGACCATGCAAAACAACTGGGACCGGCTTGGCGCAGCCGTGCAGAGCCTCAACACCGCCGACTCCAGCTTTATTTTTATCAGAGCTTTGGAGGCCAGCATCAATAATTCTAATGATAAAGTGGTTCATTGCCTGTTATATCCTTCCCCTGCCGATCCTTTTTGTTACCATTACTTTCTCGACGGCGGAGGCGATATCTCTTCCACCAGTTTTTCGGTAGTCCAGGCCTTGGCCAATCTTTCGGTGTATGATGGATTTGCTTATGAGGCACACCCTTTCGCCGAAAACGATGAACTAAGCTTTGCCATCGGCGGTGGCCTGTGGAATGTGGGAGACACCCTGTTTCCTGCTAACGACAGTGCTTTTCCTACTTTTGGCACGGTAAGTTGTAACGATCTCTCCCTTGCCAGTGATGTGTACAGCGAAGACAGCCTGTTCTTGTTCCAGAAAGGCCTTGCAGGCGCAGAGATATGGAATAACAGAACATCCATAAGCACCACCGATGATGAGAATAATCCCTGGAATGTGGAATACTCTTCGTCGGTGACACCTTTTGTTCCTATGGATTCCATGGATACACGGCACCATTACTACCGCTTTATTCAGGGATTGGACGTTACGGATTTTTTACAGCAGCGATCCCTCAAAATAAAAAACTCCTTCCCCACGGTAAAAAACTGGAAACATTTTATCGGTGCCGGCAGCGATGCCCATGGTTCCTTTAATTACTCCAATACCGAAATGACATATGGCATACTTGGAACCATCAACGACAATGCTAACGGCAAAATTTCCACGCTGGCATATTGCCCCGAGGGTATGGGCCATCACGGCAGAAATATCCTAAAAGCACTGAAAAACGGCCACACCATACTTTCTGACGGCCCCATAATAAACCTTGGGATCAGCACCGACGGCGCCGACAGCACCAACGAGATATTTATCGGCCAGGACACCGTGCTGACACCACAGCAACTAATCAACTCACGGCTGGTAGTGGATTCCTACATCACGCCCGAATTCGGAAATTTAACACAAATCACCCTCACAGGAATCACTGAAGACAGCATTTTCACATTAGAACTCCCTTTAGTTGCCCATCAGGTATTTGACCTGCAAAGTGTTTTGGGGAATTTATTTGGCTATATCCCCGACAACCACTATTTTATGATTCGGGCATCCCTGCGTGCCACAAAAAATTATGGTATACTCAGCACCTTATACCGCCGGCCTTATAACCGGTTTTTCAGCATCACCAACCCAATATGGATAAAAACCTCCATGCTAACCTCGGCTGATGACAACACCATACCCGAAGAAATTATCATAAAGCCCAATCCTGTATATGACAGATTTTTAGTAAATTTGCCGGGTAATAAGAATTATTATGTGAAGATTTTTGACATGAATGGCCGCCTGCTGCTTGAAGAGCCCTATTCCAATGCCGGTGTTGATGTGCGGAAGTTACCTTCAGGCTTATATCTGGCTACCTTTATCAATGATAAAAACATTTTCCGCAAAAAAATAATTGTCAGCCATTAGAAATTAAATCAAAAAATCATGAAAATAAATTTATTCCCAACCAAAATCCTTATCAGCGTATTGGTATTTTTCATTATTTTAGTTTCTTCCTGTACTATTGACGAAACCCCCACAAAAACACGGATGGAGGGAGTGTGGACAGTGAAACATGTGTACGACCAATCGGGCGAAGACCATGCCTCGCAGTTGAACTTTCCCATTACCGCTTTTCACCTGAGCAGCGACAACACGGTGATTTCCACAGCCGGGCCTTTAACCATGTTTGTGGTGTATGGCAACAGCAAATACGTGCAAATTGCCGCCGACATCGACCAGGTGTTTAATTATGCCGGGCTGGATTTTAACGGCGGCGAATTTTTTGTTGAGGGAGGCCTGGTGGACCGTTTTACCCTGGAAATGAAACTGGAAGGCCTGCCCGGTCAGGGTGCTCTTACCGACTTACTGGATATGTTAGGGGTGACAAACGACTACCTCGATATGGTGATTTATCATAAATTTATCAATGTCGGGGTATATTTTAATGAAGACAACACCATCATGACCTGGGTTTTTGACGATCAGACCACTGCTGTTTACAACACTAAAGACAACCAGGGAAATTACCTTTTATGGAATGGCTGGCCGGTTCAAAATTTTACCCGTTGCACCATCGAATTGCAAAAACAAACCAAAGACCTGCAACAGGTAGTAACCGATGCCATTTAAAAAAAATTTCGTCAGTAAAAAAACAGCAGAAGACTTATCTTTTGCTGTTTTTTGTTTTAATTAAATGATTTATTTTGTGCCGCAATAATTCCAAACCAAAACAACAACCTTTTATGAAAACCAAATTCAATAAGTACTTACTCATCGTGCTTTCCGCAATCATAGGTGCGGGTATGATGAACGCGTGTAAAAACAAAAACATGAAACAGGAAGAACCGGCAATTAACATTGCCAACATGGATACCACCGTGAAACCCGGTGATGATTTTTTCAGGTATGCCAACGGCCAATGGATGAAAAACAACCCCATTCCGGATGAATACAGCATTTATGGCTCTTTTGAAGAATTAAGGGAAACCAACAACAAACAACTCAGGACTATTATGGAAGAGGCCATGGCAGATAAAAATGCGACTAAAGGTTCTGTAAAACAAAAAATTGCCGATTTTTATTCTTCGGGTATGGACTCGGCTGCCATAGAAAAAATGGGTATACAGGCCATACAAAAAGAACTTGAAAAAATTGATGCCATAAAAAATCCGGCAGACCTGTTCAACCTGGTAGCATTTTTCCACTCGTCGGGCATTACCCCCTTGTTTTACTTTTTTTCAGGTCAGGACGACAAAAACAGCGAACAGGTTATTGCTCAGCTCTACCAGGGAGGCCTTGGCCTTCCCGACAGGGATTACTACCTGGCTCAGGATGCCCGCTCATCCGAAATACGCGCCGAATATGTGAAACACCTCGGCAAAACTTTTGAATTGGCTGGCACAGATAAAGAACAATCGGCCCTCGACGCGGCAACGGTGATGCAAATTGAAACACGCCTGGCTAAAGCCTCGCTCACGCGCCTGGAACTGCGCGACCCGATAAAAAACTACAACAAAACCGACCTTGCCGGTCTGGAAAAAATGGCGCCTCAATTTGACTGGGCAAGCTACTTTTCAGATCTCGGACTAAAGGCTACCGGCGAAATCAATGTGGGTCAGCCACAGTTTTTTGCAGAAATGGCCAAGATGTCCACCGAAATCCCCGTAGAACAATGGAAAACATATTTCAGATGGCATCTGTTGCACGAAGCTTCACCATACCTTTCTGCCGCTTTTGAAAAAGAACAGTTTAACTTCTACGGCTGGATACTTTCGGGTATAAAAGAAATGAAACCACGCTGGAAACGGGTGTTAAACACCACCAGCAGTTCTTTGGGCGAAGCCGTAGGTCAACTTTATGTCGAAAAGTATTTTCCGATAAAGGCCAAAGAACGTATGCTCACCCTGGTGGGAAATCTTAAGGAAGCCCTGAAGGAAAGGATTGAAAAACTTTCGTGGATGGGAGAAGCTACAAAAAAAGAAGCCGTGGCCAAACTGGCCAAGAT
>JAGNBV010000034.1 GCA_018004645.1 Bacteroidales bacterium | reverse complement strand
TATCTCTTTGCCGGTTCCCATGAAGCAGCACAAAATGCCGCAATGATTTATTCCTTGTTGGCCACTTGTAAAATCAATAATGTCGAACCCCACGCGTGGCTCAAAGAAATCCTTACTATCCTGCCTGCGACAGTCTGACAGGGTTATGCCTGCCTGGCCGGTAGGCAGGTGGTTAAAATATCCGCCGCGGCGGAAGTGTAAACGAGTGAAGCGAAGTTTGGATTATATTATTTTTCCAATCGGTATCAGTACTTTTTTATACTATTACTGATGCTAAATTTTTTCTATAACCTTCTTGTTATTACCCACTTCTTAGGCATGGCAGGGCTTGAAAATCCGCGGTCTGTGATGTCAGATTTGTTTTAAGATGGTTTAATTCAATGAATTAACATGAATTCCCAGGTAGTCTATTAATTCATAAACAGCATCGAATTCCTTTTGTGTTTTTGTACGAAAAGCAAATTCATCCCTGTTGACATCTAATTTTTTGGTAAGATCTTTGGCCTGTTTTATCAGAGTTCCGCAGTCGTTGTGCTTGTGTTTGCCTTGTAAATGTAATTCTTCACAAATTCTTTCAAGCCTCGTGAGTGTTTCAAAAAAATCGTTTAACTCGGGTTTGGTCTTGAAGTTTTTCAGCTTCTCTAAACAATCAAAAAATTCTTTGTCAAATGCCATGATGAGATATTTTAATGTTATAAGTATAATTTGCAATAATTTGTGAAAAATACAAGTTACTGCAATAATTTATTAATACTCTTGCCAATCGCATTGAATTATGCTTATCTAAAGCTATATCAATAAAAAAAGTATTACCTTATTTATTTTCAGCACAAATGTAAAACTAAGATTTGAAAAAAACAAATAAAATTTGAAAAATTATTGATAAAAAGTATTTTTTCAGGGACAAAATAAAACCACATATTTTTCGTTATTGCATTCAATCTCAATTATTTCTGTTTACATAGTTGATTGAATATCAAATTTTTATATTTTCCTTGCTTTAATATGGCTTTTTTCTCAAATTTATTTTGAAGTAAACTTTGTTTTTTAACAAAATAAATCGGTTATTTGCAGAATAGAAAACTATTAATAAACTCAAGTTACAATGAAAGATACCCCTATCAATCACGATGTTGTAAGCCGGCTGATTGCTGAAAGCCAAATTCCCTGCATTGGCAAAGCAACCATCCGCGAAGTGAAGAAGTTAATCAACGAAATTGAAAAAGAAACAGGCCAGAAATTTGTCCGCATGGAAATGGGTGTTCCTGGTTTACCGGCCACTCAAATTGGCGTGGATGCTGAAATACAGGCATTGAAAAATGGCTGTGCCGCTATCTACCCCGAAATTGACGGTTTGCCGGAATTGAAAACCGAGATGGCCCGTTTTGTTAAACTCTTTATGGATGTGGATGTAACGCCTGAAAACTGTATCCCGACCGTGGGCTCTATGCAGGGAGGTTATGCTGCCTTCATGACAGTCAACCGCATGTACAAAGAAAAAGATACCACGCTGATGCTGGACCCCTGCTTTCCTGTTCATAAACAGCAACATGCCGTTATCGGCACCAAATTCGAAGCGTTTGATGTTTACGATTATCGTGGCGATAAACTAAAAGAAAAAATAGAATCCTATCTGAAGAAAGGCAATATAGCCTCCATCATGTTTTCTAATCCCAACAACCCTTCATGGATTTGTTTTACCGATAAAGAATTAAAAATCATTGCCGACCTTGCCAACCAGTATAATGTATTGGTTCTCGAGGATCTGGCTTATTTCGGCATGGATTTCCGTAAGGATTATTCCAAGCCTGGTGTACCGCCATTCCAGCCGTCGGTGGCAAAATATACCGATAAT
Organism: Bacteroidales bacterium; assembly: GCA_018004645.1. GTDB lineage: Bacteria > Bacteroidota > Bacteroidia > Bacteroidales > CAIWKO01 > CAIWKO01. Next base: position 26,876 of record JAGNBV010000034.1, on the reverse strand, counting down.
TACATCATGTTTGTTTCCGGTTCAAAGGTGTTCAGTTATGCCGGACAGCGTATCGGCATGATGGTTATTTCTCCCAAAGTGTTTAATACCCTTGCCCCCGACCTGAAACGCTATTACGCCTCCGACAAGTTTGGCAAGGCTATGGTGTATGGAGTCATCTATTCCTTGAGTTCCGGAACAGCCCACAGTGCCCAATATGCCCTCGCCGCCATGCTGAAAGCAGCTAATGATGGTAAATTCAATTTTGTGGAAGAAGTAAAAGAGTATGGCGAAAAAGCCAGAATCATGAAGAAAATGTTTACCGACAATGGTTTCAAAATTGTGTACGACAAAGACGAAAATGATCCTCTGGCTGATGGTTTTTATTTCACATTTTCCTATCCGGGTTTTACCGGCGAACAACTGCTCGAAGAACTGATGTATTATGGAATAAGTGCCATATCATTAGCCATCACCGGTGGCCGCACCGAAGGCATGCGTGCCTGCGTTTCACTGGTGCTGCGTCATCAGTTCCCCGATCTCGAATACCGTCTGAAAAAATTTTATGAACACCATCCGGTAAATTCTGATTAATAATTGGTAATTTGGCGGACAGTTTTAATCCTGAAAATAATTAATAACATTTTATAATATACTTAAAAACATGGCAAAATTAAAAGGAGCAATAGAAATTGATATTGAACGCTGCAAAGGTTGCGAAGTATGCACCACGGCGTGCCCCGAATCGGTGATTATTATGAATCCCGGGGTTAATTCCAAAGGATACCACTATGCAATGATGGGAAACGATAATTGTGTAGGCTGTGCAAACTGCGCCGTTGTATGTCCCGACGGCGTAATTACTGTGTACAGGGTAAAGGTCACAACTGAAGTTTAATAATTTTAAAATTAAAACATAATGAAAGAACTAAGATTAATGAAAGGTAATGATGCGATAGCAGAAGCTATGATACGTGCTGGCTCTGACGGCTATTTCGGCTATCCCATTACTCCACAGTCGGAAGTATTAGAATATCTCATGGCCCAAAGGCCTTATGAAACTACCGGTATGGTGGTGCTTCAGGCCGAAAGCGAAGTGGCTGCCATCAATATGGTTTATGGAGGCGCTTCGTGCGGAAAAAAATGCATTACCTCATCGTCAAGCCCCGGCATCAGCCTCAAACAGGAAGGTATTTCTTATATTGCCGGAGCCGAATTGCCCTGTCTCATCGTGAATGTCGTCAGAGGAGGCCCCGGATTAGGAACCATTCAGCCTTCACAGGGCGACTATTTTCAGGCTACCAAAGGCGGCGGACATGGCGATTACCGTTTGATCGTCCTGGCACCGGCCTCAGTGCAGGAAATGTCTGATTTTGTGGAATTAGGTTTTGACCTGGCTTTCAAATACCGTAACCCGGTAATGATACTCTCTGACGGGGTTATTGGTCAGATGATGGAAAAAGTAGAACTTAAGGAACAAAAAAGCCGCTGGACCAAAGAGGAAATCGTAAAAATATCTCCTTGGGCAACTACTGGAAAAACCCCTGACCGCGAAAGGAATGTGATCACTTCTCTCGACCTCGATCCTGCCCGTCAGGAAAGGTTTGTCATGAAATTGGACCGCAAGTTCAAAGAGATAGAAGAAAAAGAAGTCCGCTACGAAACATTAAACTGCGAGGATGCCGAATATCTTTTTGTGGCTTTCGGATCCAGCGCACGTATCTGCCAGAAAGCTATGGATATAGCTCGTGAAAAAGGCATTAAAGTAGGCATTCTCCGCCCGATTACCTTGTGGCCTTTCCCTAAAAAACCTCTGGCTGAACTGGCCGGCAAAATAAAAGGCATACTCACCGTGGAGATGAACCTTGGTCAAATGGTGGAAGATGTCCGTCTTGCCGTAAACTGCAGCGTGAAGGTGGAACAATACGGGCGCGTGGGAGGAATTATTCCTACTCCCGACGAAGTAGTATCAGTTTTAGAAACTAAAATAATTGGAGGTTAACCCATGGCAACAATTTCAAGAGAACAAATCATAAAACCCGAAAACCTGATTTATAAAAAAACAAGCCTGCTTACCGACAAGGTCATGCACTATTGTCCGGGTTGCGGTCATGGTACAGTGCACCGTATGGTAATGGAAGTGGTTGACGAGATGGGTATACAAGCTGAAACCATTGGGGTGGCCCCGGTGGGTTGCTCAGTATTTGCCTACGACTACATGAACATTGATATGCAGGAAGCTGCTCACGGCCGCGCTCCTGCTTTGGCTACAGCCATCAAAAGACTCATGCCCGAAAAATATGTCTTCACTTATCAGGGCGATGGCGACCTGGCTGCCATCGGTACAGCCGAAACCATTCATGCCTGTAACCGCGGCGAAAATTTTGTGATAATATTCATCAATAATGGTATCTATGGAATGACCGGCGGACAAATGGCTCCCACCACACTGCCCGGCATGAAAGCATCTACCTGCCCGTTTGGACGAGATACACAAATCATGGGCAACCCATTGAAAATTACCGAATTGGTTGCAACTCTCCCTGGTACTTGCTATGTAACACGTCATTCTGTTCATACCCCCGCCAATGTACGCAAAACCAAAAGAGCCATCAGAAAAGGATTTGAACTGTCGATGGCCAAAAAAGGACTATCATTCATTGAAGTGGTATCTAACTGTAACTCAGGATGGAAAATGACTCCGGTACAGGCCAATAAGTGGATGGAAGAAAATATGTTCCCCTTCTATCCTTTGGGAGACATTAAAGTTCCTGCAGAATAATAATCGGTAAAACGTTACTAGTTTGAAATAATATAAAATATTGAAAAATGACTGAAGAAATTATAATAGCCGGCTTTGGAGGACAAGGGGTTTTATCCATGGGTAAAATTCTTGCCTATTCCGGCGTCATGCAAAATAAAGAAGTTAGCTGGATGCCTTCTTATGGCCCCGAAATGCGCGGGGGTACAGCAAATGTGACAGTTATCGTAAGCGACGAACGCGTCAGTTCCCCGATACTTACGGTGTTCGATACTGCCATAATTCTGAATCAGCAATCAATGGACAAGTTCGAAAACTCAGTAAAACCGGGCGGCTTGCTTATATACGATGGCAACGGCATTACCAGGCATCCTGAACGCAAAGACATCAACATCTACCGCGTAGATGCTGCTGAAGAAGCCTCAAAACGGGGAATGAATAAAGTGTTCAATATGATGGTGCTCGGCGCTTATCTGAAAATGAAACCCATTATTCAGCCCGAATTTATCCATAAAGGCCTCGAAAAATCCCTCCCCGAACGTCATCACAAGCTGATACCGGATAATGAAAAGGCCATTGAAATTGGTAAAGAGATTATCAGGGAAATACAAAAAGTGTAATTCCGGCCGTTTTTTGGTTTAAAATTTTTTTTGAAAAGGCTTGCGACTTTTTGTTTCAGGCCTTTTTCAATTTTTATATGCATAGGATGATTCTCGATAAAAAAGCTATTGAAACAGCCGCCGGCCGCATACAGCCATTCATAAACCGGACACCGGTGCTGACATCACAAAGCCTTAATGGCATGTTCGAGACGGAGTTGTTTTTTAAATGCGAAAATTTTCAGAAAGCTGGTGTTTTTAAATCACGCGGTGCCTGTAATGCTGTTTTTTCGCTCAGTAGCCTGTCAACGAACAAGGGCGTGGCTACACATTCCTCCGGAAACCATGCCCAGGCCCTGGCCAGGGCGGCAAAACTCCGAAATATGAAGGCGTATATTGTTATGCCCGAAAACTCTTCAAAAGTAAAAATTGATGCGGTAAAAGCTTATGGCGGCCTGATTACTTTTTGTGAACCAACGTTGGAGGCTCGCGAATCCACTATGAAAGAAGTAATTGACAGGACAGGAGCTGTGGAAATACACCCTTACGACAATTACCAGGTGATTGCAGGACAGGGCACGGCAACCAAAGAATTGCTTGAAGAAATCCCCGGCCTCGATTATATTGTTTGTCCGGTAGGAGGGGGAGGTTTACTCAGCGGGACACTGCTGGCAACAAAAATTTTTTCACCCTCAACCCAAGTCATTGCTGCCGAGCCTGAACAGGCCAACGATGCTTTTCTGTCGTTCAAATCAAAAAGTTTTGTGCCTTCAGTAAATCCCGATACTATTGCTGATGGACTCAGGACATCTCTGGGCAAATTGACCTTTCCGATTATTATGCAATACCTGTATGAAATTTTCACAGTGTCGGAACAGGACATTATTGACTCCATGAAACTAATCTGGGAACGTATGAAGATTGTGGTTGAACCTTCGTCGGCAGTAACGCTGGCTGTTGTAAAAAACAATGCCGGTCTTTTCAGAAATAAAAAAATCGGCATCATACTCTCCGGAGGCAATGTGGATCTGACCCGATTGCCCTGGATGTAAATCCTGGTACGTCCTAATCGGCAGTATTTACCGTCCGCAGATCAATAGTAAAGGCGAGTTCCATTTTTATAATCAATGGAAATTTGGGATTGTCAAGAATCCAGAACTTTTTTCCTGTCGCTGTCGAAGCTACCATTACTTCCACCTGCTGTTGTACACCATCAACTGTGATGTGGTAGTTTTCATAACGTTCAAAACCAACTGTTTCCTGTGCATTGTCAATGTTGACACTAACCGGCTGCTGGCCTATGAGCATTTTATACGCTTTACGGCTGAACATAGCAGTGGTCTTATTGTTCATGTCTAAGGCAGATCCGTTTTCAAAATAATTTACCATCTTCATGGCAGTGTCCAATGCGGCATCAAAAATCTTAATACTGCCGTTATAATTAACGGGTTCTGTCATCTTCCAACGGAAGGATATGTCTTTTGACAGGTCAAGGTCACTGACAATATAATTGTATTCTTTGGCGCCATTTACCACATGATAGGTAAGCACCGAACCGTTTTTAAACCACGGGCTTTTAACTTCATGTTTTTGTGCAAGGCTACGGGGAACTATCCCGATTGTAAGGAGTATAGCGGCTAAAATGAATAGTCTTTTCATGGTTGAAATTTTTATGATTAATAAACAAAGGTACAATTTTTCTGTTGCCTTTGTATTGTTTTTTTAAAAATTGTTTTTACTGTCAGTTTCTATTTCTTGCCTGTGCAACGGCTTTCTGCCAGGCATCATACAGCAGGCTTCTTTCGCTGGCATCCATTGTGGGTGCGAAACATTTGTCGGGTTTTCGCAAGAGTTTCAGTTCTTCCCTGGTCCAAAGCCCGACAGCCAAACCGGCCAGGAAAGCAGCTCCCATGGCTGTGGATTCGATATTAAACGGTCGTATCACCGGCACACCGAGAATATTGGCCTGAAATTGCATCAAAAAATTATTTGACGAGGCGCCGCCGTCCACATTCATCACTTTCAGGCTGATGCCCGAATCGAGCTGCATGGCGTTTACCACATCGCGGGTTTGGAAAGCCAGCGATTCAAGGGCTGCTCGGATAAGGTGTTTTTTTTCCGAGGACAGGGTGAGTCCCGTAATGATACCTTTGGCATCCATGTCCCAATAAGGTGCGCCAAGTCCTGAAAAGGCAGGGACAAAATATACGCCTCCATTGTCAAGTGCCTGAAGGGCAAAGTCTTCCGATTCGGCTGCCGAACCAAGCATTTGCAAGTTGTCGCGCAGCCATTTTATGAGTGCACCGGCCATAAAAACACTGCCCTCTATGGCGTATTCTACCTGGCGGTCGATGCTCCATGCAATGGTTGTCAGCAGGCCATTGTGCGACTGCACGGGTTTGCCACCGGTGTTCATCAGCAAAAAACATCCCGTGCCATAGGTGTTTTTTATCATGCCTTCTTCAAAACAGGTTTGTCCGAACAGTGCAGCCTGCTGGTCGCCGGCAATGCCTGCTATCGGAATCTCTGCGCCGTCAAAGAGGCTGGCCTGTGTATGTCCGTGAACACCCGAAGAATCCACCACTTGCGGAAGCATACTATCGGGGATGCCGAACAGGGCACAAAGTTTTTTATCCCAGCACAGTTGCCTGATATTGAACAACATAGTGCGTGAAGCATTGGAATAATCAGTGATGTGCATTTTGCCACCGCTTAGCTTCCATATCAGGTAGGTATCTATGGTGCCAAAAAGCAAAATGCCCTGCTCAGCCTTTTCTTTTGCTCCCGGTACATTGTTCAGTATCCAGTGCAGTTTGGTAGCCGAAAAGTAGGAGTCAATGACCAGCCCGGTATTTTCGGAAATGTATTCTGCCCAGCCTTCGCTGCGAAGCTGCTTGCAATATTCCGATGTTCGTTTATCCTGCCATATGATGGGGTTAAAAACAGCTTTGCCTGTGTTCTTATCCCACACCACCGTGGTTTCGCGTTGGTTGGTGATACCTATGGCGGCAATTTGTGTTGCTGAAACATTGCATTTTTTTAATACGCTGCATGCTACCGATAGTTGGTTTTCCCAGATTTCATCGGCATCTTGCTCTACCCATCCGGGCTGAGGATACTTTTGAGCGGTTTCCTGTTGTTCAATACCAACCACAACAGCATGCTCATCAATTAATACGGCTCTCGAACTGGTAGTACCCTGGTCTAACGACAAGATGTATTTGTTGTTTTTCTCCATGGATTATAACTGTTTTTAAAACCAAAATTATGCAATCGTTTTTATTAGCAGGTTTTTTGGTAAGATTATATCTAATTATCCTGTTTGAGGGGTTTAAAACCTTCGCCAAGTATTTCGTTGGCATCAAGCACGGTGAGAAAAGCATGAGGGTCAACTTTATGAACATAGTCTTTTAGCAGCGCCAGTTCTTTTCTGTTTACCACGGTAAAAATGATATTTTTCTCTGTCCCCATAAACATACCCTTGCCCTGGATAAAGGTTCCGCCACGGTCCAGTTCTTTGATAATGACATCCCTTATGGCTTCGTGCTTATCGGAGATGATAAACAGGGTTTTCTCGTAGCTGATGCCCTGTATCACAGTGTCAATAACCTTTCCGGTAATGAAGATTATCAGCCAGGAGTATAAGGGTATTTTCCAGTCTTTAAATACTACAAGTCCCAAAAGAACAATAATTGAGTCAACATATATAAGTAGTTGTCCTACTGGTAAGTGTGTGTATTTTGCCAGAATCATGGCGATGATGTCCGATCCTCCTGATGTGGCTTTGAAACGGAACATAATGCCAATACCTACTCCGACTAGCACAGCGCCAAACAGGGCCGACAACAAGGGGTCGTTTTCTACCAAAGGGTTATCTCCCTGAAAAAAGGTGAGCAGCAGGATAAACTGCGAGACGGCCACAAAGCCCACCACTGTCTTAATCCCAAACTTGGGACCGAGAATTTTTGTTCCCAGGATGGTCAGCGGGATGTCCAGCGCCAGTCCCATCAAACCTACAGGGATACCATCGGGAGCAAAGGCAAATACCCCTTTGGTTACCCAGTGCACCACGATGGCTACGCCATAAACCCCGCCGGGTACAAATTTATAAGGGGTGATGAAATAGACAAATCCAACAGACATAATGAAGGCTCCCAGAATAATCATAAAATACTCCAGAAGCCAGCGGGGAGTGAATTTTTTTGCTGGTTCCAATAGTTTCATGGTTACTGATGTGCTTTTTTGTTTCTGCATAAGTGATAGTTTTTATTTCAGTGGTCAAAAGTACAAAACAAGTGGCGGGTAATCAAATTTTATGATGTACGCCGAATTGATGACATCCTGAATTCTGCGTTGTAGGTCTGTATTATATCTCAATTGGTAAGGTCTGTGTGTTCAAACCATGCCTGGCATAAAAAATAATCATCCTTAGTATATTTCATAAAAGATATTTTTTATTTTTTTTGATTCCAAAAGACAACATTATTAGGTACTTACCAAACAAAAGTTTACCCAATAGGTATGAATTTGTTGATTGTTTATGTAAGTTATAAGCAAATATAGCTATTTTTGCTCTGTCTAAAATGGATTGTTTCATTTTATAATTTGTTGTTTCATGTTTGAAATATTAACCAAGAAGCTGGTTGCGCCCGATATTTACTATATGGATGTATATGCTCCGCGTATGGCACAATCGGCTAAACCCGGGCAATTCTTAATTGTCCGTGCCGATGAAGATGGCGAGCGTATACCATTAACCATTGCCGATTTCGACCGTGAAAAGGGCATTATAACCATTGTAATACACGCATTGGGCGTTTCTACAAAAAAGCTGGTGGCTTTTAATGTAGGAGACAGATTTGCCAATTTTGCCGGTCCGCTTGGCCGTCCATCCGAACTTGTAGAGATGTCGGATGAGGAGTTGGCTTCAAAGAAAATATTATTTATAGCGGGAGGTGTTGGAGCCGCCCCTGTTTATCCACAGGTAAAATACCTTGCAGAGAGAGGTTTTAAACCCGATGTGATTTTGGGAACCCGAACAACCGGCCTGGTTTTTTACCGCGACGAGTTGAGTCAGCATAGTAAAAGGCTTATAATAGCAACCAACGACGGCAGCGAAGGGGTAAAAGGCCTTGTAACGGATGCTCTTGCCGAATTAGTAGAGAAGAATGGCGAAAAAATTGATCTGATCATTACCATAGGCCCTATGGTTATGATGCGGGCAGTTACTGAGTACACTAAGAAATTAGGAATACATACCATAGCCAGCTTGAATTCACTAATGGTTGATGGGACAGGGATGTGCGGCGCCTGCAGGGTGACTGTTGGAGGTAAAACAAAATTCACCTGTGTTGATGGGCCGGAATTTGATGCGCATCAGGTTGATTTTGATGAAGCAATGCGGCGCCAGGGAATGTACAAGAATATTGAGAAAAAGAAAATGGACGATCACAAGTGTAAAACCGAATTATAATAAATGAACCCCAATCCCATAAAGAGGGGCTATAACAGATTTCTGATTTCAGAAAATAAGGCATAAAAATTTAAAAAAAATCTGGTAGATCTTGTTTTTATATTGGAATGGGAAAATGAAAAAATTATGGCTGTACGAAAAGAAAAAGTTCCCGTACGGGAACAGGAAGCAAAAATAAGAGCAACGAACTTTGAAGAAGTCTGCTATGGCTATAATCTGGAAGAAGCCATCAGTGAAGCAGAAAGATGTATTCAATGCAAAAAGCCCGGATGTGTGGAATTATGTCCGGTATCCATTAATATACCCGCATTTATTCAAAAAGTAAAAGAAGGAAAAATAGAGGAAGCCGCACAAATTATTTTTGAAGACTCTACTCTGCCATCAATTTGCGGTCGTGTTTGTCCACAGGAAACACAATGTGAAGGCAATTGCGTGATGGGGAAAAAGAACGATGCTGTATCTATTGGAAAATTAGAGCGTTTTGTAGGAGATTGGGTTCTTGAAAACGGATTGAAGGTGGATCCTCCGAAAACCGAAAACGGGAAAAAAATTGCTGTTGTAGGTACCGGTCCGGCCGGATTAAGCTGCGCCTCCGACTTAAGAAAGATGGGATATTCGGTTACCATGCTTGAGGCTTTACATAAACCTGGAGGTGTACTGGAATATGGAATTCCCGAATTTCGTTTGCCAAAAGAGAAAGTGGTAAGGAAAGAAATTCAGAATATCCTGAATCTTGGAGTAAGAATAGTAACTGATGTTATCGTAGGCCGTACAGTATCGATAGATCAACTTTTTGATGAAGGTTTTGTTGCTGTTTTTATTGGCTCAGGAGCCGGATTGCCCAAGTTCATGAACATTCCGGGAGAGAACCTTAATGGTGTATTCTCAGCAAACGAATATCTCACCAGAGCCAATTTAATGAAAGCCTATGAAGATAACTCCTCAACCCCGATTTACCGTGCAAAAAGAGCTGCGGTAGTAGGAGGAGGAAATGTTGCCATGGACGCAGCACGTACGGCACTTCGTTTAGGATCGGAAGTATTCTTGCTATATCGCCGGTCAGAGAAAGAGCTGCCGGCCCGTGCTGAAGAAGTTCATCATGCAAAGGAAGAAGGCATTCAGTTTCATATGTTAACAAATCCGGTCTCAATTTTAGGGGATGAAAAAGGATGGGTACGTGGGATACGCTGTATTAAGATGGAGCTTGGAGAGCCAGATGAATCGGGACGTCGTTCGCCAAAAGAAGTTCCCGGTTCTGAATTCGATATTGAATGTGATGCCGTGATCATGGCGCTGGGAACATCTACCAATCCGTTGATATCGTCCACAACACCCGGATTAGAAATAAATAAATGGCGTTGTATAGTGGCAAATGAAGCCACCGGAAAAACGACAAGAGAAGGCGTTTTTGCAGGAGGCGATGCCGTAACCGGAGCTGCCACGGTAATATTGTCTATGGGAGCAGGGAGAGCTGCTGCAAAGGCAATTGATGAGTACGTTAAAAAACAAACACAAAATAATTAATACGCGGAGCCGCTCCACGGGAGCAAATATTTTATTGGGTGTCGGATATTAGCAGGAACTGATAACTGACACCCAATATTTTTTTGAATTAATCCAGGTAATTTTTAACCCCATTTAGAAATGTTTCCTGACAATTTTTTTTTGTCGGGCATTTGCCGGAAGTAGTTGCGTTGTGGATTGGTTGGCCGGGTTCGCACCTGTTTCGGAGGCTTTACCGGGTGGAGGTCCACCAGCGGATAGGGATGCCCTTCGATGACCGGGATTTTTTTTCCGATCAGTTTTTCAATGTCATGCAGGTATTTTTTTTCTTCTGCATCGCAGAAAGAAATAGCTGTGCCTCCAGCGCCGGCCCGGCCTGTGCGGCCGATACGGTGAACATAGGTTTCGGGCATATTGGAAATTTCGAAGTTGATGACACATTCCATAGCTTCTACATCGATGCCGCGCGAGGCAATATCTGTGGCTACCAGCACCCGTGTATTTTGTTCCTTGAAATTGGTCAGCGCTTTCTGCCGGGCATGCTGGCTTTTGTTGCTATGGATGGCTTCGGCCTTGATTTTGTTTTTGGCTAACACCCTCACCACCTTATCGGCACCGTATTTGGTGCGGGTAAAAACCAGGGCTGTTTTGATATGGGTGTCTTTCAGCAAATCTACCAGCAGGGAGGTTTTATTGCCCTTGTCGATAAAATAAACGAACTGTTTGACTATATCCACTGTTGAAGCCGATGGAGTGACTTCTACCCTGGCAGGTTGGTTTAATATGGATTTGGATAGTTTGATGATTTCAGGCGGCATGGTGGCGGAAAAAAACAATGTCTGGCGTTTTTGCGGCAGGGCGGCAATGATTTTTCTTACATCATGAATAAAGCCCATATCGAGCATACGGTCGGCTTCATCGAGCACAAAAATCTGCACATCGCGCAATGAGATAAAACCCTGGTTCATCAGGTCAAGCAGTCTTCCCGGAGTAGCCACCAGGATGTCTGTTCCGTGTTTCAGGGCTGTGGTTTGCGGATTTTGATTCACTCCGCCAAAAACTACTGCGCTTTTCAGTCCCGTATGGCGACCGTAAGCTATAAAACTGTCGTTTATCTGTATTGCAAGCTCACGGGTGGGGGTAACAATCAGGCTCTTGATTTTTCTTTTTCTGTCGTAGTTTTTTGCCTCATGCAAAAGTTGAAGGATGGGAACAGCATAAGCAGCGGTTTTGCCCGTGCCGGTTTGCGCACATCCCAGCAGGTCTTTTCCTTTTAATACTATGGGTATGGCTTCTTGTTGAATAGGTGTAGGAACGGTATAACCTTCCTGTTCTAATGACCTTAATAAAGGGTCAATTAATTGTAGTGATGAAAATTGCATAAAAAAATTAAGGTGGGATAGCTTTTCTAACCAAAACCTGGTTATTGTAACAGGGAAATGTTGGAAAGTGAATTTCGAGCTGCAAAGATACAACTAATAATTGATACTACAATATATTAAAAGTTTTGAATATTTATTTGGGGTGATATTATACCAAATTGAAATATCAATTAGTCCAATAGGACGTATTGATATTTCTCATTTACCTGCCTGTTGCCCTGCAAACATGTTGCACGAACTTCTGCCTGTGCAAAATTAAGCCCTTGCTGGTTTAAAAAAAACATGTACTTTGCCGTAGGCTTACAGTTTTTTGGTTGCTTTTTAGCTTAATTTTATTTCCCAATGCTACAAGAGAAAAAAGAATTGATGTGGTGAACCTTTCTTCAAATATCCATCTCGTTGGATTCGATATTATTTTTTACTTTTGATATCACTATATTTAATGACTAAAATGCAACTTCCTAAAAAAATCCTTATCATCCGTTTCAGTTCCATCGGTGATATTGTACTCACTAGCCCGATTGTACGCTGCCTGAAAAAACAAGTACCGGATGCGGAAATACATTTTTTGGTGAAAAAACAATATGTCATTCTGGTAAACAACAACCCTTATATCACAAAAATCCACACTTTTGAAGGGAACATTAGAGAAATAATTCAAGTCCTGAAAAAAGAAAAATTTGATTTTGTTGTTGACCTCCAGAAAAACAGGCGTTCTACCTATATCAAGAGTTGTTTAAAGGTTGCCAGCGGAACCTTCAACAAACTGAACAAGAAAAAATGGTTATTCACTAATTTTAAACTTAACCTCTTACCAAAGGTACATGTGGTTGACAGATATTTTCGGGCAGTAAAAAAACTCAACGTAGTTAACGACGGCCAGGGATTGGATTTTTTTATTCCCGTTGAAGATCGTATTGAAATAAAAAAAGTTTTGCCTGAAAAATTCCAACGCGGATATATTGCTCTTGCTACGGGCAGTAAGCAAAACACAAAAAAAATTCCATTGGAAAAGATGCTGGAGTTGTGCCGTGCTGTTGATAAACCCCTTGTCCTGTTGGGTGGTAAAGAAGATTTCGATAAAGCAAAACAGGTACAAGACACCATGGGCGACCAGGTGTTTAACGCTTGTGGCGGGTACAACATCAATCAGTCGGCATCAATTGCAAAACAAGCTGAAGCAGTGATTTCTTCAGATACAGGATTGATGCATATTGCCGCCGCACTACGCAAGAAAGTTATTTCCGTTTGGGGTAATACAGTTCCTGATTTTGGAATGTATCCGTACTATCCGCAAGGGAAAGAGAACTTTCATGTTGTGGAAGTAACAGGGTTAAAATGCCGTCCATGCAGCAAACTCGGCTATAAAAAATGTCCAAAAAAACATTTTCGGTGTATGATGGATATTGATGTTCAGAAAATTGCTGAACTCGTAAAATAAATACTTATTAAGCACCCCTTGAAAAAAACCGGTGAAATATCTATTAACAGGAAACACCTTTTTTTGATAGGATTTACAGTAATTATTTTAATTGCACTGACAAACCGATTGAATTTTATTTTTAAAAGCAATTTCACCCAGGGTGTCGTTGTACAAATTAAAAAACTGTCTTATAACGGAAAAACAGACGACCTGAATACTGTGCCTGTGGTACGATTTGTTGCTAACAACGATATATACTATTTTAATGCACTGACAAATTCTCATTATCAATACGGCGATACGGTGCGTGTTGTTTACCACAAATCCGAACCTTCAAAAGCAAAGATTTTCGGATTTGAAGATTTTATTTATCCGGTCTTGCTATACTGCATTGTCCCCATAATGATTCTGGGCGCCGCTGTATTTTCCTTTATAAAGCCCAAAGACAAATTGCTTATAAATTTAAAAAAAATACTTTTTATTAATAGAATCAAAAACACAAAGGATAATGATGCCGGGTAGGGTCATCTTTGCGTCCGGTTATGTTTCTATCTGATAAAAATTAATCATTTTTCAGACACGCTGCAATGAAGTAGTTCATGATCAAAATTTCCGAAAATATCCTGCTTCAATAAAATTCATAAAACTGAATTCTTACTTCTGAAATCAAAATTGTACTTTTGTACCTTATTTTTATTTTTTATGGAACTGCCAACCAAATACGACCCAAAACTCACCGAAGACAAGTGGTATGAATACTGGCTGAAAAACAAGTTTTTTCACTCGGAGCCCGATGACCGTCCACCCTACACTATTGTTATCCCTCCTCCCAACGTAACAGGGGTGCTGCACATGGGACATATCCTTAACAACACAATTCAGGACATCATCATTCGTCATGCCCGCATGACCGGATATAATGCCTGCTGGGTGCCCGGCACTGACCATGCCTCCATTGCCACCGAGGCCAAAGTGGTAGCCAAACTCAGCCAGGAGGGCATCAGCAAGAAAGATATCAGCCGTGACGATTTTATGCAACACGCCTGGTCCTGGAAAGAAAAACACGGAGGCATCATCCTTGAACAGCTGAAAAAGCTCGGGGCCTCTTGCGACTGGGACAGAACCTGTTTCACTATGGATCCCTCCATGTACGAATCGGTAATCGATGTATTTATTGATCTTTACAACAAAGGGCTTATTTACAGGGGCGTCAGGATGGTTAACTGGGACCCCCGCGCACTGACAGCCGTCTCGGATGAAGAAGTAATTTATAAAGAAGTCAATTCTAAATTATACTACGTCCGCTACAAAATTGAAGGCACTGATGACGAATGGATAACCATAGCCACCACCAGGCCTGAAACTATTCTGGGCGATACTGCTGTGTGTGTTCACCCCGAAGATGAACGTTACGCACACCTGAAAGGCAAACGGATAATCATTCCGCTTGTTGAAAGGTCGGTGCCGCTGATTTTCGACGAATATGTTGACCGCGAATTCGGAACAGGCGCCTTGAAAGTTACTCCTGCTCATGATATCAACGACTACAACCTGGGCATAAAACACAACCTGGAATCCATTGACATTTTTAACGACAACGGTACCTTAAACGAAAAAGCTCTACTGTATATCGGCGAAGACCGCTTTTCCGTAAGGGAAAAGATTTCAGAAGAACTTAAAAACAAAGGATACCTTGTAAAAACCGAAAACCTCATCAATAAAGTGGGTTATTCGGAACGCACCGACGTCGCCATAGAACCTAAACTGTCAATGCAATGGTTTATGAAAATGGCCAACATGGCAAAACCCGCCCTGGATGTAGTGCTTGATGAAAAAGTAAAATTTTATCCACAAAAATTCATCAACACATACCGTCATTGGATGGAAAACGTCAAGGACTGGTGTATCTCGCGTCAGCTGTGGTGGGGACAGCGCATACCGGCGTATTACCTGCCCGGCGGAAAAGTGGTGGTGGCCAAAACGCTGGAAGAAGCCGCTGAAAAAGCACAAGTCCTGTTAAACCGGCCGGTGGATGTTAAGGAAATAAAGCAAGACGAAGATGTGCTGGACACCTGGTTCTCATCGTGGCTATGGCCCATTTCGGTGTTCGACGGCATACGAAACCCCGGCAATGCCGATATAAACTATTATTATCCTACACGCGACCTAATCACAGCCCCCGACATTTTATTTTTCTGGGTGGCCAGGATGATTATGGCCGGACTGGAATACAGAAAGGCCATACCGTTTACTAATGTTTATCTTACGGGGATGGTCAGGGACAAACTGGGCCGCAAAATGTCGAAATCACTGGGCAACTCACCCGAACCCATGGACCTCATCAAAACCTTCGGTGCCGATGGCGTTCGCATGGGCATGCTGCTGGCCTCGCCGGCGGGTAACGACATCCTGTTCGACGAATCGCAATGCGAACAGGGACGCAATTTCAGCAACAAAATCTGGAATGCCTTCCGCCTCGTCAAGGGATGGCAGGTTGACGAATCCTTAAGCCAATCAGGCGAAAATGCCGTTTCCATAACATGGTTTAACCACCGCTTTAACCAGGCGCTTGAAGAGCTGAATGATCATTACGAAAAATACCGCATGTCGGATGCCCTGATGACTGTGTATAAGCTGATATGGGACGATTTCTGCTCGTGGTATCTCGAGATGATAAAACCCGCCTACCAAAAACCTATCGACAAAGCAACTATTGACGCCACCATCGACATCTTTGAAAAACTCATGCAGGTATTACATCCTTTTATGCCTTTTATTACCGAAGAGCTCTGGCAGCACCTGCGCGACAGAAAAGAAGGCGAGTCAATTATGATATCGTCCATGCCGGAAGCCCAATCTTTTGAAATCAGCTTTATTGAGAAGTTTGCTTATGTTCAGGATGTTATTTCCCAGGTTCGTATGATCCGCAAAGAAAAAAACATTCCGAATAAAGAAGCCATCATACTGAAAATACGTAAAAACAACAACGAACAACCCGACACCACCTTTGACGGGATTGCCTCAAAGCTGTGCAATATCAGCGAGATTGAATACGTAAGCTCGAAGCCCGATAACGCACTCACTTTCCTGGTAAAATCTACCGAGTTTTATATACCTGTCGGAAGCAGCATAAATGTGGAAAGCGAATTAAAAAAACTTAATGAAGAGCTGAAGTATTACCGGGGTTTTCTGGAATCTGTAAATAAAAAACTCAGCAACGACCGCTTTGTTAATAGTGCACCCCAACAAATTGTTGATGCCGAAAAGAAAAAAAAGGAAGATGCGGAAAACAAAATACGCATTATCGAAGAGCAAATCCGTTCGCTGTAGCATCGGACATTTAGCCACGGGAGCGACATTGCACGCGAAGCATTGTACACTATGCATATGAAATAACTATCATAGCCATGTCACTAAGCATATTCGACAACAAATCACAGGTACCAACGGAAGAGATGCTTGCTCAGACATTGCAGGACTCCTGTTTATGGTGGAATCAACTCAGGGCTTTCGTAATAAAGCATTACCCGTCGGCGATGGAAGAATGGAAACATTCGGGCAAGAATTACGGCTGGGGATTCAGGTTAAAGGATAAAAAACGCGCCATTATCTACCTGACTCCTGCTGACGGTTATTTTCTTTTTTCCGTTGTTTTTGGTGAAAAAGCCACGCAGGAAGCGCTGCAAAGCACTATTTCGGATGAGTTGAAGGAAATTATCAGCACCGCTAAGGTATATGCTGAAGGAAGAGGTATCCGCATTGAGGTAAAATCAGCAAATCTCATAGGCGACCTTCAACAAATGATTCTGATCAAACTCAAAAACTAAGCTGCATAAAAAGAACGTTTGTTATTTCAAAAAAAGATTTCCAAAGCATGTGGAAGTCCTCCAGAAAAATTATCCTCTTATTTAATGTACCATAATCTCATCTGCATTGTTTATTTTTGCAAAAAAAAGCAAAAATGAAAATTTCCTATAACTGGCTGAAACAATATACCGGCCTGAATATTGACCCCGAAGAACTTTCGTTAATCCTTACCAACTGCGGGCTTGAAGTGGAAGCAATGGAACATGCAGGCATCGACAAAAGCCGTCTGGAAGGTGTGGTGGTGGGCTATGTTGCCGAAAAGGTCAAACACCCCAATGCCGACAAACTCAGTTTAACCAAAGTGGATGTGGGTACCGGCCAACTGTTGTCGATAGTGTGTGGTGCACCCAATGTAGCACAGGGACAAAAGGTGCTTGTGGCAACCATAGGCACCAAAATGACAACACCCAAAGGCGAATTTACAATTCAGAAAACCAAATTACGCGGCGAGATATCAGAAGGGATGATTTGCGCCGAAGATGAACTCGGGCTGGGCGAATCACATGCCGGCATCATGATACTTGACGAGGACGCCCCTGTTGGCATGGCCGCTAAAGACTATCTGAACACAGAAGAAGATTACACCTACGAAATCGGCCTCACCCCCAACCGCTCCGATGCCACCTCGCATATAGGTGTTGCCCGCGATGTTATTGCCGTAATAAACTGCCAAAACAATTCAGAAAAAAAAGCTGTCATCCCCGACATCAGCAGTTTCAGGCCAGACAACAACTCGTTGCCAATAAATGTAATTATCGAAGACACCAAAGCCTGTCCGCGCTACACAGGCCTTACCATCACAGGGGTTCAGGTAGCCGATTCGCCGGCCTGGCTGCAGGAAAAACTGAAAATCATCGGCCTTAGGCCTATCAACAATATTGTTGACATCACCAACTACGTGTTGTTCGAAACAGGGCAACCCCTCCATGCTTTTGATGCATCCTGCATTTCAGGAAACACAGTTATAATTAAAAAACTGCCACAAGGCACCAAATTCAAAACCCTCGATGGTGTCGAAAGGGAATTGTCTGCTGACGACCTGATGATTTGCAACCGGGAAGAAGGCATGTGTATTGCCGGTGTCTTTGGCGGCGAAAAATCAGGGGTAACAAGCCAGACAAAAAATGTTTTTCTCGAAAGCGCTTATTTCAACCCGGTATCGGTAAGGAAAACCTCGAAACTACATGGATTGAAAACAGATGCCTCATTCCGTTTTGAACGCGGGGCCGACCCTAACATCACTGTATTCGCCATCAAACGCGCTGCCCTGCTTATCAAAGAAATTGCCGGAGGCGAAATCTCTTCGGAAGTTGTGGATGTGTATCCCGAAAAAATCGCCGACCGTAGTGTTGATTTTTCTCTTACAAAGCTCAATCTTCTGGCAGGCAAAAACATCGAAAAAAATATCGTTACCAATATTTTGAAGTCGCTTGAAATTGAAATTGCAGCCACCTCGGGCGATGTGCTTACCCTGAAGGTGCCGCCGTTCCGTACCGATGTTACGCGCGAAGCAGATATCATTGAAGAAATTCTCCGGATTTATGGATATAACAATATCGAATGCAGCGAACGGGTGCATGCATCCTTAAGCTATGCCCCCAACCCTGATGCGGAAAAAATTCAGCATGTCATTTCGGACTACCTCACCGCGAACGGTTTTTATGAAATGATGACCAACTCACTGACAAAACAGGCCTACTATACCAACAACAGCAACATTTTTTCGCCCGAACATCTTGTCAACCTGGTAAACCCTCTCAGCAAAGAGCTCAATGTGATGCGCCAGACCATGTTGTTCAACGGGCTGGAAGCTATTGCCTTCAACAAAAACCATAAAAACAACGACACATTATTTTACGAATTCGGAAGGGTATATTTTTACCACAAAAGCAATACAGAAAACCCACTCGAAAAATATAACGAAAAAAAACAATTGGCACTGTTCGCCAGCGGTAACATTGTAAAACCCAGCTGGCACAGCAAAGAACAACCTGCCGACCTGTATTTTATCAAAGCCATGGCCATGAATGTCATGCGAAGGATGGGCATTGATATAAACCAACTAAAATCCAGTGAAAACGCCACGCCGGAATTGTTCTCCTCACAGATAACCTATTATCACAACGGAGAACCCTTTTGTGATCTGGGCAAAATCAATCCGGCCATAGTAACCCAATTGGATATTAAAGACGATGTCTTTTTTGCACTGTTGGAGTGGGAAAAGCTAATCTTTGACCTCCCAAAACAAGAGGTAAAATATGTGGAAGTAAGCCGTTTTCCTGAAGTCCGCCGCGACCTGGCCCTGTTGATTGACAGTACGGTGAAATATGCGGAAATTGAACGCATTGCCTTCGAAACCGAACCTGCCCTGATAAAAAAGGTTGAACTCTTTGACATCTATGAAGGGGAAAACATAGGGACAAATAAAAAATCGTATGCGGTGAGTTTTATCCTTCAGGACGAAGAAAAAACCCTGACCGAAAACCGGATTGAGGACACCATGAACAGACTCATTGATGCCTATAAGAATAAACTTAATGCTATACTGAGATAAGACCATGAGTTTTTTATTTGAATCAATAGTTTTTGGACCGGTGAAAAGCCGCCGGCTGGGTGTTTCCCTTGGTATGAACATTGTTCCGGCACACATAAAATTTTGTTCATTCAACTGCATCTACTGCGAATGCGGATGGACACAAGCCAGCGAAGCAGAAACTGCAAATTTTTATTCTCCGGAATTAATCCGCGAAGCGCTCGAAAACCGGCTTCAATCGTTGACAGCCGAAGGCATTGCTCCTGATGCCATTACCTTTGCCGGCAATGGCGAGCCTACCATACACCCTCAGTTTGATGTCATTGTTGATGATACCATCGCTTTGCGCGACAAATATTTTCCAAAAGCCCGGGTTGTTGTGCTTTCCAACTCCTCCACCTCGGGCAACCCAATAGTTCGTGCCGCCTTACTGAAAACGCACAACATTATGAAACTGGATGCTGGCACCGAAGAAACTTTTCAACTGATAAACCTGCCCAGAACCAAAATTTCCCTGGCCCAAATTGTTGAAAATTTAAAAAAATTCAACGGCAACCTCATCATTCAGATTATGTTTATCCGTGGCACTGTGGGCAACAAGACCATTGACAATACCCGGCCCGCTGAACTCAACCCCCTTTTAAAATATCTTACCGAAATAAACCCCACGGAAGTCATGATTTATTCGCTCGACCGCCTGCCACCAATGACACAACTGGAAAAAATCAGCAAAGAAGAATTGGAAATCATTGCCGGAAAAATCAGGCAATTAAACTATCCATGCACCGTTTATTAAATTATGTGGTTACAAAACAAAGGGTATCTTATAAAGACTTTTGAATTCAACAATCTGGCCAGCGCTGCCGATTTTGCGGAGGCCATTGCAGAACCCCGCATTTTAACGTTCATTAAAGCATCTCTGGCAGAAAAAAAACATTTCGTTACTGTAAAAATCAAGAGCAGGCACCATGCTGATACACTTTCCAAAAAAGAAAAAAAAATACTCGACGGGATAGAAGAAAAATATTTTCACATGTAATCAGGATATGCTAAACTATGAACCAAAAATATTGCTTGCTTTTGGTGAGGCTGTAACCGGAAACAACCAGATTTTTCGCTGGCTGGCCGATAACGGGTACCTGGAGCTGGCTTCGCTGGCTAATTGCATCAACTCCGACAATGATGCTTTTTTCTGGTTGCTCAAAAACGGCTATCCGCAGCTGGCCATCCTCAGCAATGCCATGGACGGATACGAAGATGCCTATAAATGGCTCAAAGAAAACAACCTGAAATTTTACATAGTTTTTGCCGATGCCTGCCGCAACAAGCCCAAGGCCATCGAATGGCTTAAAGCCAACAACTTGGAAGTATTTGTTCATTTGTCGAAAAAAATTTACGACGTCCTGGAACAACAACGCCGCGATAATTATGACTATCACAAGAAAAGATTCCGATGACGGCAGCGGAGACCAACAGCCATAAACATCAGGATTCAGGATGCCGGAATTTACATTTTATATTAAAATCACAGGTTATGAGCACGTTGTAGCACTCCTGCCATGCACAATTTTTAATACCGACATATCCCTGAAGGTTTTTTACTTAATTTCGCACTGCAAAAAAGCCCATTATGAAGCAATATAAATTTTTAAACAATATTTCAGGCTGGATAGTTTTTTTAATTGCTTCTACCGTTTACATTCTCACATCAGAGCCAACAGCCAGCTATTGGGATTGCGGCGAGTACATTTCCACAGCCTATAAACTGCAGGTGGGGCATCCTCCCGGAGCACCCCTGTTTCAGCTTCTGGGACGGTTCTTCTCCCTGCTTGCCTTCGGCGATGTTACGTTGGTGGCCCGCATGATCAACACGATGTCGGCCCTGGCTAGCGGCTTTACAATACTATTTTTGTTTTGGACCATCACGGCCCTGACAAAAAAAATCGTTTTCAAATCCGAAAACAGTAGTCTTCAGGAAATAATCACCGTGCTTGGTGCAGGCTTTGTTGGCGCCATGGCCTATACCTTTTCCGATTCTTTTTGGTTTTCGGCTGTCGAAGGCGAAGTATATGCCACATCATCGTTTTTCACTGCCATTGTCTTCTGGGCCATACTAAAGTGGGAGGAAGTGGCCGATGAACCCTTCGCCAACCGGTGGCTCGTTTTCATTGCCTTTATGACAGGCTTATCCATAGGCGTCCACCTGCTCAACCTGCTGTGCATTCCGGCTATGACCATGGTATATTACTACAGAAAAATTAAACATTCCAAAAAAAACATAACCATCGCATTAGTGCTTTCCTTGCTAATCCTTGGATTTGTGCAATCCGGAATAATACCCTGGACCGTAAAACTGGCCGGATACTTTGAACTGTTTTTTGTCAATAACGCCGGGATGCCTTTTAACTCGGGCATTATAATCTACCTTACCCTGCTTATCCTGTTTATCGTGCTCGGCCTGGTGTTCTCAAAAAAAAGAGGAAAAACCATTCTGAATACTATCGTGCTGGCCCTGGCATTTCTTTTATTAGGATATTCTTCTTTCCTGGTGCTGGTAATCCGTTCAAATGCCAACACCCCGATAAATGAAAATGCGCCCAAAGACGCCATCAGCCTGCTGAGATACCTCAACCGCGAACAATATGGTGATTGGCCTTTATTGTACGGACCCTATTTCAACGCACCCTACGACAGCGACGAGCCTTATGTTGACGGCAAGCCCGTTTATGCCCGTGATGAGGCGCAAAAAAAATATGTCATCGTTGATGAAAGCAAACTCAACGAGAACAATTACGACAAGAGGTTTTATACGTTCTTTCCGCGTATGTGGAGCCGCAGCTCCGACCTGCACACCAGGGGATACCAAACGTGGAGCAAAATGGACGGCACACCGATAACGGTAACGTACAGAAATGGCTCGCAGGAGGTTATCAACAAACCTACTTTTTTTGAAAACCTGAGGTTTTTCTTTACTTACCAGGTAGGCCACATGTATCTTCGCTACTTTATGTGGAACTTTTCCGGACGCCAGAACGACCAGCAGGGATACGGCGGCCTGCTAAACGGAAACTGGATGACTGGCATCAAAACCATCGACAAAATCAGGTTGGGCCCTCAGGACAACATGCCCGAAACTTATGCCAGCACTAAAGGACGAAATTATTTCTATTTGCTGCCGCTGCTGTTAGGCCTCGCCGGATTTTTCATTCAGCTAAACAAAGATTTCAAAGGATTTCTGGTGGTATTGTTATTATTTATTTTTACCGGTTTAGCCATCAACGTGTACCTCAATCCGGTGCCCTATCAGCCGCGCGAACGCGATTACGCCTATGCGGCATCATTCTATGCCTTTGCCATGTGGATAGGGCTGGGAGTTGTCAGCATCAACCAGGCTTTGCAAAAACTTAAAAAATTTATCAAACCAGTCATCTTATCGATTGCAGCCGTTATTTTATGTATGGTATTTGTGCCCGTTCTGATGGCCCGTGAAGGCTGGGACGACCACGATCGTTCGAACCGTTACACTGCGCGGGACATTGCCGCGGACTACCTCAACTCCTGCGCTCCCAACGCCATCCTCTTTACACTGGGCGATAACGATACTTTTCCCTTGTGGTATGCCCAGGAGGTGGAAGGTATACGCACCGATGTGCGGGTGGTAAATCTTAACCTGCTCAATATGGACTGGTACATCGACCAGATGAAGCATAAGGTGTACGACTCTGACCCGCTGCCGATAACCCTCGACCATAAAAAATATATCGCCTCCAACCGCGATTATATCTTTGTATATGAAGACACCAACCTGGTGAAACCCGGAGCTTACGCCAAACTCAATGCACTGGTTGATTTTGCGACCAGCGACGACGATGCCTTGAAAATCAACACCACCAGAGGAAAACTGAACTATTTTCCCACCCGAAAATTCTCACTACCCGTAGATACGGCACTAGTACTCAAAAACGGCACCGTGCCACCTGAGTATGCCGATTCGGTATTAACGGATATCCGCTGGAACTATGATGGACATGTGGTGATGAAAAACGGACTCGCCGTCTTTAACCTCTTATCGGAATTAAACTGGAAACGTCCCGTATATTTTGCATCCACCACCGGTGATGATGCCTATCTGAATCTACTGGACTACCTTCAACTGGAAGGACTGGCTTACCGTCTGGTGCCCTACCGTTGTCACTCCATTGACCAGGAAACAGGAAGAGTGAATACCACCATAATGTATGAGAATATGATGAACAGGTTTGCCTACGGCAACATGAACTGTGATGGTATTTACCTTGATGAAACCAATATGCGCCTGACCAACACCTTTAGGAAACTCTTCTCAAGGCTGGCCACAGCCCTGCAATACGAGGGGAAACCAGACAAGGCTCTGCAGGTTTGCGACAAATGTATCGAAGTAATGCCCGACAATACCGTTCCCTACAACTATATGCTCCTGCCGATAATCAAGGTGTATTATCAGTGCGGGCAAAAAGAAAAAGCCAACCAAATTGTAACCCGCCTCGGTGACTATTGCGAACAGGAACTCAGGTATTTTAATCAGTTCAAAGGCACTCAGGCGGTGTACATCTCTATGGAAAAAAATGACGCGCTCGACCTGCTGAAAAAATTAACAGATATCTCAAAAACATATAATCAATCAGCACTCGAAAAACAATTGAACACCGTTTTTGAAAAATATAACACGGCAAAAAACTGACCGGAACTTATCATCACTTTTTTAAAAAAATATTATTTTCTTTGTAAATTATTTCGTTGAGAATGTACCTTACCAAAACGCCATTTTTATTACAAAAACTATATTTTACCAATGACCTCTGGTGTGTAGAAACAGACCATAATGAAATCTACCTGACTTTTGACGACGGCCCCGAACCTGAAGTAACCCCATGGGTGCTCGACCTGCTGGATCAATACAATGCCAAGGCCACATTCTTTTGTGTGGGCAACAATGTTGGAAAAAACCCCGAACTGTTTTCCGAAATTCTCCGGCGTGGCCACAGCATCGGAAATCACACCTACAGCCATGTTAACGGCTGGAGATCCAACCTGTATAATTACCTGCTTAATGTAAAAAAATGCAACAGGCACTTTAAAACCAATTTGTTCAGGCCTCCTTACGGCAAAATCTCGGCACGGCAACGCACCCTGCTGAAAAAACATTTCCGGCTGATTTATTGGACCGTCATCAGCGGTGATTTTGACAAGACCATTTCGCCGGAAATCTGCCTGGAAAAGACCATTTCAAATACCGAAAAAGGAGCTATCATTGTTTTTCACGACAGCCAAAAAGCCAAGAAAAATCTCACCTTTACCCTTCCGGCATTTTTAAAACACTTTCACAACAAAGGCTTTTCTTTTAAAGCCATTCCATGCGAAATAGACAAACCCAAACTGGCACCCGTCCTCAATACACTATAAACCCAATGAGCATAAAAACAGCAGAACGTAATTCAGGGATACTTCCCGAAGACAATGTGATACACCACCGGCACCTGATTGCCTATCAGGAAGCCGCCAAATTATGCCATGGCAAAGTATTGGAGATTGGCAGCGGCGAAGGATATGGCATAAAAATTCTCGCTCCGGGTGCTGCCGAATATCATGCAGTGGATAAACACGCCACTCCCATCCCCCCGGAAGTAAAAAATGTTGTTTTCAGTCAAATGAACGTGCCACCACTGGATTGTTACGGAGACAACTATTTTGATGTGGTGGTTACCTTTCAGGTAATCGAACATATAAAAAACGACAGTTTTTTTCTTTCGGAAATATACCGCATTCTCAAACCGGGTGGCAAACTTATCCTTACCACTCCCAACATAGCCATGTCGTTGACTCGCAATCCCTGGCATATCCGCGAATACACGCTAAAACAGATGCAAGCCATCATGGAAAAAGATTTTGCCGACCTGGAAATTAAAGGTGTTTACGGCAACGAAAAGGTTATGGCCTATTACGAAGAAAACCGCCGTTCCGTAAGGAAATTCACCCGTTTTGATATTTTCAGGCTTCAATATTTGTTGCCGCGCAGGCTGCTGCAAATACCTTATGATATTGCCAACCGCCTCAACCGCAACAAGCTGATGAAAAGCAATTCCGCCCTGATAGCCAAAGTAGTTACCGAAGACTTTTTTATTGAAAAAGCCAATGAAAAGTGTTTTGATTTTTTCGTGATTGCACGTAAATAATTTCTTTCTTTTTTTCATATTCACCCCTCCACACAAGGCGGAAACGCTTATTTTTCTTGACTTTCAGGCAAAAATGTAGTAACTTTGTATAAGAAGGAGGTATAAAAAAAGTTAAAAGAAACTTTATGTCATGAAAACCTCAGTAAATTACCTTGAGGATTTCATCTTTCAGCATAGGAACAAAGAGTACGGTGCTTATGTCCTTCGCAAAACCTACCTGAAAACACTTATTGTATCCGTTATAATGGGCACTGGAATTTTTCTCACCGGGGTTTCCGGTGTTTGGGTTGCCGACTACTTCAAAAAAAGCACAACGTCACATGAACAGAAGCAACTATCGGTAATGTTAAGCACTGCTCCAAAGAAACAGGAAGTGGTGGAAATTCCGGAATTACCCAAAGCAGAAAAACAAAAAACGGTTACTTTCAGGCCGCCGGTAGTGGTTTTTACCGAAGAAGAGATTACAGAGGAGCTTTCTGACATTATGGATAAAACAGAAAATATAAGTCCCCTGGACACAGCGGCGGCAAAAGAAACCATAGTCGAAATTAAAGAAGACACGCGCAAAACCACTGTTATCGAAGAAGAAGAAGAGATGATAATACACACTTTTGTGGAAGAATATCCGCAATTTCCCGGTGGCGAATCCGAAAGACTCAAGTACCTGAATGAAAACCTGAAATATCCCCAGGTGGCTAAAGAATCAAACATCCAGGGAGCTGTGTATATTACCTTTGTGGTAGAAAGAGATGGGAGCATCACCAATGTTGCCGTATTAAGAGGCATCGGCGGCGGCTGCGACGAAGAAGCCCTGAGAGTAATCAGCACTATGCCGAAATGGAATCCCGGGAGGCAAAACGGTAAAGAAGTGCGTGTACAGTTTAATATGCCGATCACGTTCAAACTGATGTAAGCTGACCTATTCATAAATGAACGTAGTGAAATTTGCGAATAAGGATAGATTTTTGAAGTAAGGACTACTTCTTATGTCATTCGTTAATCAGTGTTCGATATTAAAAAGGAAATAAATGATGTACGAATTTCGATTAACGAATATCGATTTTTGAAGTGAAGATTACATCGTAAATCATCATTCGTTAATCAGTGTTCGATATTTAAAAGAAAATAAATGATGTACGAATTT
>JAGNBV010000033.1:23871-28837 GCA_018004645.1 Bacteroidales bacterium | reverse complement strand
AAACTCAATTCCGAAGGGTATATTGAAAGAGCCGCTTCCGATCTGAAATCCATGTTTATCAGTGGCGGGTATTATGGCGAAAAAACCATTGTGAAAGCCATAATCACCTCGGGCAAAGAAAAAACTTTCCAGGCCTGGAACGGCGTCCCCAAAGACTCGCTGAAAACCAACCGCCGCTACAACCCTTTTACCTATGAAAACCAAACGGATAATTATCAGCAGGACAATTACCAGTTGCTGGCATCGCAGGAAATCGGGAAACATTTTCTTATTAACGCTGCTGCCCATTATACATACGGACGGGGCTACTACGAAGAATTTGAAGAATATTCGCCTTTTGCTTCATATGGATTGCCGGATGTCATCAACGGTACAGACACCCTGGCAGCGGCTGACCTGGTGCGTCAGAAATGGATGAACAATCATTTCTATGGAGGCACTTTTTCTGGCACTTACGACAATAAAAAAAATCTCAAAATAATTGTCGGTGGTGCGGGCAACCAATATTCCGGTGACCATTTCGGAGATATCATCCGGTGCAATTACCTCAACATCACGAAGCATCCATACCGCTGGCACGAAAACAACACAAAAAAGAACGAGTTTAACATCTTTACTAAAGTAAATTTCACCATAAAGAAGAAAGTGTTTCTTTACGCCGACCTTCAATACAGGACCGTAAAATTTGTGCTCGACGGCATTGATTCCAAACTGCGCGATGTGTCACAAACGCATATTTTTCATTTCTTCAATCCCAAGCTGGGCGTAACGTACAACATCAACGACAGGCACAGTATGTATCTGGCACTGGCATTATCAAACAGGGAACCCAACGGCAACAACTTTGCCGATGCCGACCCGGCAGGACCGGCGCCGGTACGCGAAAATATGTTCAACACCGAATTAGGGTACACCTTCAGCAGCAAATATGTTACCGCCAGTTGCAACGGATATTTTATGTATTACCACGACCAGTTGGTTCTCACCGGTGAGATCAATGATGTTGGGTACGCCATCATGTCAAATGTTCCCAAAAGTTACCGCGCAGGCATCGAACTTAGCGGCGCCGCTCTCCTGTTTAAACACCTTACATGGAATTTGAACGCCAGTTTCAGCCAAAACAAGATTATCAATTTCACCGAATTTGTTGACGACTGGGACAATGGTGGGCAGATAGAAAACCAGCTGGGGAACACAAACATCGCTTTTTCACCGGCCATAACCGCGGTAAATGATTTTACCTATAATTTCAAAGAACATTTCAATATTTCACTTATCAGCAGGTATGTTAGCAGACAATACATCGACAACACCTCCGACAAGGCACGTTCGCTTGACCCTTTCTTTGTATCCGATCTCCTGATGGAATACTCGTTCAAACTGGGACCTATCAAAGAAATCCGAATTTCGCTCATGCTGAACAACATTTTTGACGAAAAGTACGAGAATAATGCCTGGGTGTACCGCTATTATTACAACGGCGCCTACAACACTATGGACGGATACTTTCCGCAAGCAGGCATTAACTTCATGGCCGGGCTCAAAGTCAGATTATAGTATGATTCAGGATATTTTTCGCCCGTGAGTTTCATAAAAAAATTGTAGGTTTGTCAACAAAAAACCTATGAAAATTTCATTTATAAATATCAGGATAAGCAGTATTCTTTGTCTGCTGATTTTGTACAGTATCATTACAACTGCGCAAAAAGCACCAACATTCATCACCGACAGTCTCGACAATTATGTGGACCAAGCATTGAAAATATGGGATATTCCCGGGGTTGCCGTGTGTATTGTCAAAGACGGAAAAGTTATTGTAAACAAGGGTTACGGCTTTTGCGAACTTGGTAAAAACGACAAGGTAAATGAAAACACCCTGTTTATGATTGGTTCCAACACCAAGGCCTTTACAGGAACGGCGCTTGCCTGGATGGCTGTTGAAAACAAATGCTCTCTCGATGACAAAGTAAAAAAGTGGGTTCCGGAATTTTCGGCCAAAGACCCCTGGGTTGCTGAAAATGCCAACCTTACCGACATCGTGTGTCACCGTATGGGCACCTCCACTTTTCAGGGGGATTTTACTTTTTTCGACTCCGACCTGAACAGCACCCAGATCATTGAAAAATACGGAAAGCTCACACCCGTCAACGAATTCCGCACCAAATGGGGATATTGTAACACAGGTTTTCTTTTGGCTGGCAGGGCCTTGAAACCTATCAGCGGCCTAAGCTGGGAGGATTTTATGCGGACAAAAATATTTGCCCCCCTGCAAATGAAAAGAAGCCTGCCACTCATTTCGGAAATAAACAACCAAGCCAACAAGGCCTCGGCGCATACCCTCATTGAAAATGTTGTGAAAGTAATTCCCTATGGAAACTTCGATGCCCTGGCCCCTGCCGCCAGTATTTGCTCATCGGTGGAAGATATGAGCCATTGGCTGATAGCATTATTAGACAGCGGAAACTACCAAAACAAAAATGTTATTCCTTATGAAGCAATAATGAAAACCAGGGAACCACAGTCGGTCATTGGCAATGCATACCACCCCTTCAATATGTCGAACTACTCTCTTTACGGCCTTGGCTGGGAATTACAGGATTATGAAGGCCATGGTCTGGTGATGCACAATGGCGGTATCGATGGTTTTGTTACCTCAGTAACCCTGGTTCCCGACGAAAACCTTGGTATTGTGGTGCTGACCAACACCGATCAGAATTATTTATACGAAGCTCTGAAGTGGGAAATCCTCGATGCCTATCTTGGTCTTCCCTACAGAAACTACAGCAAACTTTACAGCAATTATTTTAAACGCAGGGCACAACGCGACAATAATGAAATCAATGCTTGGCGCGATTCGGCAGCTATGAATATCCCCGCGCCTCTGCCCCTTTCGGAATTCGCCGGCATTTACGAAAACGAAGTGTATGGAGCCATCACCATAAAAAAAGAAGCCGGCCTGCTGAAACTAAGCTTTGAACATCACAAAAATCTATCGGCAAAACTAGAGTACATAGGCAACAACCGTTTTTTATGCACTTACAGCCAGCCATTGTTCGGCATTAAAGTATTGCCTTTTGTTATAGAACGAAAAAAAGTCAGGTCTTTTACCCTTAGGGTGGCCGATTTTCTTGAATATACTACCTACGAGTTCATAAAAAAGAAGTAAGCATTAATTTGAAATCGCGCAATACTCAACACTTCAAGTATAATGCAACAGCTGTTTTTTACAATTACAAGAAATAATCCTTGTGAATCATGACCTGGCTGAATAACCTATTCTTTAACGATTCGGTAGCACATACCATACTGGTATTCAGCATGGTAATAGCCACAGGCGTTTTGTTGGGAAAAATAAAAATTTTCGGCATCTCACTGGGTGTGGCTTTTGTGCTTTTTACGGGGATTTTGGCCGGTCATCTGGGATTCACTGTCAACCATCCAACAGCGGAATTTATCAAAGAATTTGGCCTGGTATTATTTGTGTTTTTCATTGGACTGCAACTGGGCCCGGGTTTTTTTTCTTCGTTGAAAAAAGATGGCTTGAAATTGAATTTGCTTGCGGTAGGCATTGTTTTTCTCGGAGCCCTTACCAGCATGACGATTCATTTTATTACCGGCGTTTCCATGCCTGTACTCACAGGAATCATGTCGGGAGCTGTAACCAACACGCCCGGCCTGGGAGCAGCACAACAAGCCCTAACACAAGCCTGCGGACCTGATTCCCCCGACCTTGGTCTGGGCTATGCCGTGGCCTACCCCTTTGGCGTGCTGGGCGTTATTCTTACCATGATTTTTATTCGAAAAATCTCTAAAACCGACCTCAAAAAAGAACAACATGAATACGAACAAAAACAAAACCCTCAGGAAGCCAAACCCGAAAAAATAAGCATTGAGATCACAAACCCGCTATTTTTCGGAAAAAAAATAAAAGAAATCAGCCACCACCTTCACAATGATGCCGTAATTTCAAGGATATTGCATAATGGAAAGGAATCCATTGCCAATTCCGAAACAAAATGCGAAAGCGGCGATATCGTGCTGTTGGTGGCTCAGAAGGGCGACATACCTGAACTTGTTAAATTGCTCGGGAAACCCAGCACTTTGGATTTGGCAACATACATGGGCAAATTAGTTTCCAAACAGGTTTTTGTTACCAACCGCCCGGTGATTGGAAAAAATCTTTCCTCACTGAAACTGCGCTCCCGTTTTGATATTAATATCACCCGTATCACGCGTGCAGGCATCGAACTGGTGGCACACCCCGACATCGTGCTGCAGTTTGGCGACAAGCTGACCGTGGTGGGCGACGAAAAACATATCGAAAATGTGGCACATCTGCTGGGCAACTCCCTGAAACGTCTGGATGAGCCGGGACTGTTCCCAATCTTTACCGGCATCCTGTTCGGCATCATTCTGGGCAGCTTGCCATTGGCCATCCCTGGCATACCAACACCGGTGAAACTTGGCATGGCGGGCGGCCCGCTGATTGTGGCCATTTTGCTCAGCCGATACGGCTACAAACTCTCCCTGAACTCGTACACCACACCCAGCGCCAACAAGATGCTGCGCGAAACAGGTATCGTGATGTTTCTGGCTGGCGTAGGCCTCAAATCAGGCGAAAGTTTCGTATCCACCCTGTTGCAGGGCGACGGCCTGCTATGGATAGGCTATGGCGCCATAATCACTGCCGTTCCCATCATAATTATCGGCTTCATCACAAAATTTATCCTGAAAAGAAATTTCTTCGAGTTGTGCGGATTGCTTGCAGGCAGCATGACCGACCCTCCGGCCTTGGCTTTTGCCAACACGATGGCACAGTCGGATGCCCCGGCGGTAGCTTATGCAGCAGTTTATCCCCTGGTGATGTTCCTGAGAATAATCATCGCGCAGTTGTTGGTGTTATTTTTTATATAACAGCTGAATTCCGAAAAAAATTCATACCTTTGCAAAAAATTTGCTCATTTTC
>JAGNBV010000033.1:0-23771 GCA_018004645.1 Bacteroidales bacterium | reverse complement strand
AAGCCACCATGGACTTTATGAAACAGGAACAGGAGCGCGGTATTACCATTGCCTCGGCTGCCATTTCATGCGCATGGAAAGACCATCAGATAAACATCATTGACACCCCCGGCCACGTTGATTTTACTGTAGAAGTAGAACGTTCGCTGCGCGTGATCGACGGTATGGTGGCCGTATTTTGCGCTGTGGGCGGCGTGGAACCACAGACCGAAACCGTCTGGAACCAGGCAAACCGCTATAAAGTTCCCAGAATAGGATTTGTCAACAAACTGGACCGCACTGGAGCCAACTACGGCGAGGTTGTAACCATGATGAACAAATACCTTGATGCTAAGGCTATTACATTTCAGTTGCCGATGGGCTCCGAAGAAAACTTTGAGGGGATCATTGATATCATCGAACGAAAAGCTTATGAATTCAATGAATTTGGACAGACAGAAATTGGTATTCCCGAGGAATACAAACAGAAAACTGAAGAATTGCGCATGTTGCTTGTTGAGAAGCTTGGCGATTATGATGAAACTATCAGAAACCTGTATTTTGAGGAAAAAGATATTCCCGCCGAACTTATGAAAAAAGCTGCCCGCGAAGCCTCACTGAAACTGCTTATCACACCGGTATTCTGTGGTGCCGCTTATAAAAACAAAGGGATACAACTCCTGCTCGATGCCGTGGTTGATTATCTTCCTTCGCCTATCGATGTAGGCGCCGTGGTGGGCCTTGATGTTGATGACCCGGAAAAAACCAAGAGCCGTAACCCTTCATCCAAAGAACCTTTTGCAGCACTTGCGTTTAAGCTGATCAATGATCCCTTTGTCGGACAGCAAACCTTCATCCGCATCTATTCCGGAAAATTAACCAGCGGCATGCAATTACTCAATTCCACCAAAGGAAAATATGAACGCGCCGGACGTATCCTGAAGATCCGGGCAAAAGACCGCGAAGAAATGAGCGAAGCCGGACCAGGCGATATTGTAGCGCTTATCGGCATGAAAATCACTAAAACCGGTGATACCCTGTGCGATGGCGATCATCCCCTGCACCTTGAATCTATTCATATTCCTCCTACCGTTATTGAATTAAAGATCAATCCTTCCAAACGTTCCGATCAGGAACGCATGATCGAATCATTGCAAAAACTCGCTAACGAAGATCCTTCATTTAACATGCGTTATGATGACGAAACCAGCGAAACCATTGTTTCCGGTATGGGCGAGCTGCATCTCGAAATTATCATCGACCGTTTGCGCCGTGAGTTCGGCGTTGATGTGGAAGTAGGTCAGCCATCGGTAGCTTTCCGCGAAGCAATCACCCTGGAATCGGAATTCGATTATAAACATGCCAAGCAAAGTGGCGGCAGGGGACAATTTGCACGTACTCTGATGCGCGTAGAGCCTAACGAAGGCAAGGGCTTCGAATTCGTTGATAAGATCAAAGGCGGTTCCATACCAACAGAATACATACCTTCGGTAAACAAAGGCATACAAAAAACGATGGCCGGCGGCATCATTGCCGGTTTCCCGGTGGTCGATGTTAAGGTAACTTTACTTGATGGCGCTTTCCATCCTGTGGATTCGTCGGACATGGCTTTTCAGACCTGTGCTTCCATCTGTTTTAAAAATGCATTTTTAAAGGCCAATCCTGTGCTTCTCGAACCCGTAATGAAAGTGGAAGTAAATACCCCCGATGAATACATCGGAGAAATTGTCGGCAACCTTAACCGTCGCCGCGGACGTATCGAAGCCATGCGCCGCTACCGCAAAGGCTCACAAAAAGTAAATGCCTTTGTACCGCTGATGGAAATGTTCGGCTACGCTACGCAATTAAGAAATATGTCGAGTGGAAGAGCCAACTATTCGATGGAATTCCACCAATACGAAGCCGTACCTAAAGGAATACAGGAAGAAGAGTTGAAGAAGATCGCGGAGAAAAAGAAGTTGGAGAGGTTGCCGTAAGGTGTTTAGCAGTATAGCTGTTTTGGTAGTTAGCAGGTTAGCAGGTTAGCAGGATACAGGTTACAGGTTACAGGTTAGCAGGTTACAGGTTAGAAGGTTTGCAGGTTTGCAGGTTTGC
This sequence comes from Bacteroidales bacterium, assembly GCA_018004645.1. Taxonomy (GTDB): domain Bacteria; phylum Bacteroidota; class Bacteroidia; order Bacteroidales; family CAIWKO01; genus CAIWKO01. Next base: position 21,698 of record JAGNBV010000033.1, on the reverse strand, counting down.
AGGTTACAGGTTACAGGTTACAGGTTAGAAGGTTAGAAGGTTAGAAGGTTTGCAGGTTTGTAGGTTTACAGGTTAGCCAGCATTAATAACTGTGTTTTTTTGTGAATTTTAAACAAAAATACCAGTTATTTTTGTTACTTATTTTTTTAACTGAAACTTACAAATACTCTCACTCAAAAAAACATAATTCCACCACCAGGCACTCAGGTTTTTATAAAGCATACCCTTCCTTAGATTGTAGGTTTTGTAATGCTTCATAATGCCAAGATACGAATTCATACTGCTTAAAAATGCAGCTTGCTTTAATTTGCATGGCTTGTGGACTCTGACTATTTTATTATGTTTTTCAATTGTTTTATAAAAATTGCCTTTTGTCCTGTTAGCCATAAAAATACGATTCGGTTTTATTACTGTTCCTAAAAACTGAACACCTTTGGTGTAATGTTGCAAATAAATTTTCTTTGGATGCAAAGTCAACTGTAAAGTTGAAAGTAGAAAGTTTGAAAGGAGTGGTATGATACTTTTTAGATATTCCTTGTCGGGATGAACAATTACAAAATCATCAACATACCTGCCATAATATTTAATTTTCAGATCATGTTTCACAAAATGGTCGAAACTATCCATATAATAATTAGCAAATATCTGGCTAGTCAAATTGCCTATGGGTAGCCCACAATTTTCTTGACTGTGGAACAAACTTTTGGAACGTGGCAAGTCAGCCCAATCGGCCTTTTTGCCTTTTATGATACAGTTTTTTGTACAATCATTAAAAATTATCTTTTGGCATAGCGCTATGATTAATTCCTTGTTTGTTCCGGTATATTTCTGATTGATTAAACCCTCCAGTTTACGGAACAAAACGCCTTTGTCAATGCTCATAAAAAAGCCCTGAATGTCAAGTTTCAAAACATAACAATCTTTGGTGTAATTTTCAGAACATTGACGAATGAACTTATTTATCCGCTGTATGCCAAAATGAGTACCCTTGCCAATCCGGCAACTATAACTATCATAAATAAATTGCTTTTCAAAAACATGATTGAGCTTGTTGATTATAAAGTGGTGTACTATCCTATCGCGAAAATCTGCAGCGAAAATTTCACGTTTCACAGGTTTATCAACGATAAAGGCTATTGACCTGCCAATTTGATAGGTTCCATTATTTATGTCCTCACACAATTGAACCAGATTATGTTCATAATCTACTTCAAATGCCAGTGCATTGGCTGTTTTTCGCTTATTGCTGCGACAAGTAAAATATGCATCAAACAATTCGGGTAGATCAATTTTTGGCTTACTCCCCCTTTGTAAAGGGGGTTGGGGGGATTGATGACTCCATGTCTCGAATTCTATTTTCAATTGTTCTGATAACATTTTCTAATTCATATCTTACTTCGTGTTCGGTAACTCTTAGTACGGAATAACCATATTTTAATAATTTTTCGTCTCGTATTTTATCTTCTTCATATTTAAAATTATGTGAACAACCATCAATTTCAATTATAAGTTTGAGTTTTCTGCAAATAAAATCAACAATAATATTCAAATTGTCAATTTTCATTGCAAATTGCCTGTTAAATTGATAACCAAGCATTAGTTTGGCTCGTAAAACTTTTGACCAAAGAATTACCTCGCCAAAAGTTGAATTATTTCGTAATTCCCTTGCAAAAGGTTTTAATTTTTTGTTGTAATGTGAATTTTTGTTTTGCATATTTTAATCCCCCTAACCCCCTTTTAAAAAGGGGGAATTAAGAAAAAAACACTGTCAGGCGTTTTGCGCTCTGACAGGTTTTTTCTGATAAGTTTTGTTTAAAATCCCGAACAGCCCTCACATAGTTTGTGTTGTTCTTATTGTTGTTGTTCTGATTGCCATTGGCGAAATTCTGGTTCCACGCGTTGTTTGTCTCGTTACCCGCGTACTCACTCGAACTCCAATAGTAGTTACTGGCAAAACCGCCCAAAACGCTTCATAAAGGTGTTGATATAAATACAAGGCGTCTTGCATTTATTGCAGAACTATGAAAAACATTATTATTTCTATTTGTTGTTTCAAATAATCCTGATTTTAACTGCCGGACAGTTGAAAGTTCATAAAGTTGAAAGTTTATAAAGTCGAAACCTTCCTACTTTCTAACTTTTTACTTTCAACTTTTTACTTTCCTACTCCCCAACAGTCCCTTTATCGCTTTTAAACAAAACCTTGCTCGCTTCCGGCCACCGTAGCAGCCGAAATTCAGGCTATCACCTGCTTGCATTGCGCCAGCCGGTAATTTGTTTGCCGATACTATCCATAAGCCCCGATAGTTCGGCTTGTTTCTTTATCGCTAAAATTTTCATATCTACACATAAACGTATCTCTAATTTTAATAGTTCAAAATCGTCTAAAAATGCTTCGAGATAAACCAACTTATCTTTGGCTTTATTGGCCCTGTATATGCTTCTAACAAGCTGTATGGCATCTCGCTTCATATCCTGGCCCAAGGTGTATTTATACTCCCGGGGAAACTCTTGAGTGTATAAAAAAATCTTTTGTACCAAAGTATAAACATCCTTAAAAACCTGCAATTCGTAATACAATGCCATTTTTTTAGTTGAAAGTTGAAAGTGGAAAGTTGAAAGTTGAAAGTTGAAAGTTGAAAGTGGAAAGTTGAAAGTTGAAAGTAAAAAGTTGAAAGTTTTTTGGTTCAGTGATAGCTTCACTATAAGTGAAACTATCACTATCAACAAAAAAATTTTCGACCGCAAGCGGTAATGTTTAAATTGTTAAATTGTTAAATTTAAAAAGCCCGAACAGCCCTCACAACGTTTGCGTAGTTCTTAGGGTTGACGCCCTGATCGCCATAGGCGAAATTCTGGTCCCACGCGCTGGACGACTCGAGACCCGCGCACTCACTCGAACTCCAATAGTAGTAACTGGCAAAACCGCCCAGGCTCTGCGTATGCAGGTTTACATACATCAGGTTTAATTCTCCTTTTGATGGAAGAAACCAGTCGTTTTGACCTCCTAATGTTAAATTATAACATAATTTAGCAGCAAAGCTTGTGTCAGCACAGCCAGAAACGATTAAAGTAGTATTTGCCTCACCAGCCCCAACATCTTGCAAAGTACCTGTAATGGCATTGCCATAACACCCCCATATAATACCTGTGCTTTGGTCACTTGGTGCTGCCTCCAGATAGCGCCATCCACTACTTACAAAACCTTTGTCAAAAAAAACCAAACCACCGCCAGGACCGGTTTGACCGGTAGGTAACGTTGTAAATGTTACTTCGTTACCATAAGTCGCAATATTGTTTTCAGTTATTGCATAGGTACGAAGATAATACGTTTTATTAGATTGTAGTATAGTTATATTTTGTTGATTAAAATAACTTGTTGTATCAAAAAAACCTATACCGGAACCAACCGAAACTTTATTAGATGTAAGAATAGTTGGATTGGGGGTAATAGAAAACACAAAACCTCTTTCTATAATTTGATTTCCATTAGCATTCGAAATATTGCCTTCAAATGTGGCGCCATTACTTGAAATATTCGTTACAGCGCTTGTTGTAATAGTAGGTAGTATAAAAGGGGTGTTGCCACTTTGAGGTAAAACAACAAAACCTCCGTTGGTCAAATATAAAGTATCGTTGCTGATGCTAAGGGTTTGGAGTTCGTTGGTAAATGAAGTGTCGATAGTAGGTTTATTCTGCACATCACTCCAGTCAATAGTTCCGGCAGTTACTGTTCCGGGTTCAAACTTACCCGTTCCCGAATTAAAAACCAAGGCATCGCCATTTTGGGCGCCGGTAGCATCAATATAAACAACTTCCTGTGCAGCAAAAGCATAAGGCACGGAAACAAACTTGATAGTACCCAGGGTTAAACTGAAAGTGAATGTGTTCGTGGGGTCATAATCTATTTTCAGGTGTTTGTTTCCGGAAGCCCAGTTGATACTCTGAAATGTACCGATGGTAACAAAGTTGGCGGCTACGCCTATCTGGAAGGAAAACGAGCCATAATCGTTGGTTTGCAATGCACGTAACTCTTGGTAAACAATGGTTCCACCCTGTGCGCTGTCTAACACCGATAAGCGGATTTGGATATTGGTATTAACCATAGGATTACCGCCACCATCGCGGGCTATGGCCTGAAAGTTTATGGCCTGCGGCACTTGTGCGAGCACAGTAGAAAGTGGAAAGTAGAAAGTAAAAAGTAGGAGAATGGCTGATTTTGTTAATAAATTTTTCATGTTTTTTTAATTTTATGTTGTTAATTTTTTAGTTGAAAGTTAAAAAGTAAAAAGTTTATAAAGTAGAAAGTTTATAAAGTTTTGATTAGACCGGATAATAATTTTGAGATTTCGACAGATAACATATATAATTTTTCGAAATCATCATTTTTAAGTTTATTCAAATCTTTTGAAAGTATAAGCATGGAGCGAACTTCGCCACACGAACCTTTAGCGATATACAAAAACTGCCTGAATTCATTATTGGTTTTTCGTTCAAAGCCCTCGGCTATGTTGTTCATTATTGATACTGAAGCGCGTTGTATCTGATCTCTGAAAGCATAATCTTTGCTCCTTTCAAATGTTTCATATACCATTATAGCCATTTTCTTGGCTTTCTGCCACGAAATAATATCCTCAAACCGCTCAATCCGCATAACTTTAACTTTTTACTTTTATACTTTATGAACTTTATAACTTAATAAATTGAATTTTACCAAAAGTCTCGCCTTGTGCGGTAAAGCCTTGTATAAAATAGTTTCCTTGCGGTAGTTGGCTTACCTGCAAACGATACAAATCATTGGAGCCGGCGCTGTTTTGTTGCATAGTTAGTTTTCCTCCGGTATCATAAATCTGAAAGGAAACGGTCGCGGATTTCAACCCGTTTATTTGCAGATTCAGGTAATCAGCCACAGGGTTTGGATAAACCAGAATTTCGGTTTGGGGATTTTTTGCATTTGTAACCGTTGTTACCAAACCGCCCGTATTATCAGTGCCGCTTTGCGCACCGGCATCAAGCGACATGCCTCCGGCACTTGCCGTAAAAACAAATATTTCTCCAAGCGTAACGTTAACGGTATCGCTTGAAATGCCACCGGAGGAGATAGCCACCCGGTCAAAAGTTTGTGCCTGTACTATTGCTGTTCCAAGGCAACAGAGGCAGAATGCGATTAAAAGTGTTTTTGGTTTTTTCATTTTATTTTAAATAAGTGTATTTATAATTTGCATACAAATTTAAAATATTTATTATTCCATGAATGAAATATATTTTATTGTTGTGGTGTTTATGAACTCCCTACGGTCGGTTCCAAGCATCACCCTTCGAAATTTGCTTTTTCACCTAGAAATATGTTTTAACCGCAAACTCAAACTGATTGATAAATATCTCTTTTAGTCTTTAAATATTGTTTTGTTCGTAAAAGAGCAACATTGCTTTTTTGTAATCCACAGAGTCAACTGTTCTGAATGAAATGGGACAATGTTTAAAATTCATCAAAATTGCGTTGCTAACAATTCTGGCTGTCCTTTTGTTTCCGTCCATAAATGGTTGAATGTATGAAATCAACACTAAAATCAACAATGCTTTTTCAAAAGTATTTTCCTTCTTATTCACAAGTTTACAGGCGGATTCCAAGGCTTCACGTATTTGAAATTCGTTGTTAAGTGGCCGGAAATTCGTTCCCGAAATACCAACTCTGTGTTTCCTTATGTTCTTTTCAACCGCCAATTCTTTAACAAGAATACTATGTATGTCTTCAATTTTTGAAATCGTCAAAGGTGTTAAGTAGTCAGGGTTTTCAACTATGAAGTCAATTGCATCTTTATGATTCAGCAACATTATTGCTTCTTCTTTGGTTTTACCAGCCGCGGTTTCTTTGTCTTTAAGCAGCCTTTCCGTCTCAAGTAATGAATAGGTGTTTCCTTCAATCTGTGATGATTTCCAACTTAAATCAATGGCCAGTCGTTCCAGCTCTTTTTTGTATTCAAAGTCAGATAATTGCAAAATATTTTTAGAAAATTCATTTTGTAAATCTGCCAATTTTGAAAGTTCAGGCACGCTTAGAATTTCATTATTGTCTAATAATTCAAAGATATTACTATTGAACTCTTGCTTAATCTTCCTTTCGTCAATTTCCTTTTCATAGTAGCTGTCTATGTCAATCGGAAATAGTAATTCGTAGGTCGGTGAAATAAAATATCTTGTTCCTTTCCCTTTTCCCTCCGAAATTATGTACTTCTCAGTTATAAGTTGAGATAAAATTCGTTTGACTGTCGAATAACTTATTAATGTTGCAAAATTCTTATGAATCTCGCCCGAAGAGCAGTTTGCATGTTCCTGAATAAAATTTAAAATTTCATTTTTTCTCGTTTCCGGCATTATTTTACATTTTACAGCTCACAAATATACGAAATACGGCTCAATTTTCAGCACAAACGAGCTTTATTTTTATTATTATGAGCCATAATGCAAGTTATGTGAAGTTTATTCATAGTATTAATTTTATTTTTTCGGGTTGCATGAACTCCCTACGGTCGGTTCCCGTTGTGCGAAGTTTCCGAACTTCGCACTTATTTTTTGCCATCTGTTGTGCGAAGTTTCCGAACTTCGCATCCTACTATCCCCTCCGAAGTCAATTAAAGGGCCTTTGAACTCCTGTTATTGGTCACCGCCAAAATTCTTACTTCTAAATTTTCGGATTCTAAATCTTAATCAGCTTTATCGTCCTGAAAAATTTATCATTTCTGGCATTAACAAAATAAACTCCTGCCTTCAGGTCATTTATATTGATCCGTGTTTCTGCTGTTGTTGAAGTAATCTGACGGCAAAGCAGTCCCCGCATATCGAAAATTTCAATAACCGAATTTTCCACTCCAGCTATCACGATATAATCTTTGGCAGGATTGGGGTATATAGTTATAGTTTTCCCTTGTGCGGCCAAATCATTGATGCCGGTTTCCGTATGGAAATAATAATAAATGCTATCACCTTCGGTTACTTTAGTACCAGCGTCATTCCATGATTTATATGTATATATTATTTTAAAATTGTTTGCATCGTAAGTATAAGAATATTGGTATGAATTCACCCACGCGGTGTCGTTCCAACTTTGGCCTATTTCGCTTAGCTGATTATTATTAACATCATAGGTATCGGCGAATTGCCAGTCATTCACCCAGGTGCTTCCTGTCCATTTTTCTTCGAATCCACCTGTAATATTGTTGTTGGTGTTATATGTATAGACGCCTCTCCAATTATCCACCCAGGCGCTACCGACCCAGTTTTGAGATAACCTGCTTATCATATTGTTGTTTACATCATAATTCATATTGATGTTCTGGTAATTATTCACCCAGGCGCTGCTGATCCACTTTGAATTTAATAAACCAGTCATATTATTGTTGACATCGTAAGTATAATCGGTTTGCCAGGAATTCTGCCATAGGCTGGTGTTCCATAACTGACATCGTTGGTTTGTCTTATTATTATTAACATCATAAGTAGAAAAGTATTGATAGAAATTCACCCATGCGCCGCTTTGCCAATATTGGATTACTAAACTTATCTCGTTGTTATTGGCATCGAAATTATAGGTATACAGATCACTATTCAGCCAGGAGCCACCGTCCCAGTATGCGTATAATACACTGGTGTTATTATTGTTGGCATCGTAGGTATAGGTGCGCTGTTCGTAATTAACCCAGGCGGCGCCATCCCATTTCTGTCTGATATAACTTATCAGATTATTGCCGGCATCATAAACAATATTTATGGTTTTATAGTATGGGTCGATGGCCCAACCATTGGCGATGGTATCCCATTTCCAGTTGTAAATACTGTCATTTAACGCAATTAATGATTTTGATTTAAGATAGTCGGGGCTGTGTTTTTTAGCCGGACTAATTAATGATGCATGCATTTGGGAAGGTGAACCCAATTCCAGCTGGTTGCTTGACTGCAAAAACATTCCTGCGTGTTTTCGGGATGGTTGCTGTTGGTCCATTTGTGCATACAAACTGCTCAATCCGCTAATAATAGCGAAGAACAGTATAAAAAATGTAACTACTTTTTTCATAGAATTTTGTCGGTGATTAGAGTGCTGGCTCCGCACTTTTAAATTCATAAATATATTTAATTGAAAAAAAATAATCTTAAAATAAATTAAAAAAATGGTTTGAATTCAATTTTAATTTACAAATACAAAAATAATAAATCTGAAGTCATAAGTCAAGCGAAAAATAATATTAATGAGCACTTCTTCACTTGATAATCAAAAAATTACAAATCAGCCATTTGGCCTACCTATTGGATGTTTTTACAATTGGAATTGTGACCGCTAAGGCGGATTGTAAATTCTGTTTTATAATCAATAAAATTTTCAACATAATTCATGTTGTGATATTTACTGCTTTACAAATTGAGATGAAAAATTAAAACAAAAAAAAGGCCTGCACAATACCGCACAAGCCTTTTCCTTCAATTCTGAAATCTAACTTCTGATTTCTGACTTTTAACTATTCCCTTTCACATAATTCACCAGCCCTTTGGCTTTGAAAATGTTCATCAGCTTGTCGGGCAGCGGGTTGAAGGTAAAGGCCTTACCTGCAATGGTAATCGTGCCTTTCGCCATGTCAACTTCCACGGTATCTCCTCTTTTGTAATTATCAACAGCTTCGGGAACAACAAGTATAGGTAATCCCTGATTCACCGCGGAGCGATAGAAAATCCTGTTCACCGATTTGCATATAACCGCCTGAACACCAGCAAATGAAAGCCCTACAGCAGGATGTTCGCGGGAGCTTCCGCAACCAAAATTAAGCCCGGCAATAACAATGTCTCCTGCTTTCACTCTTTCAGCAAAACTTTCATCAACGCCTTTAAAAAGGTAAGGCATGATCTTGTCGCCTTCAGCACTGTTGATGTTATAAGTCAGGTTGCCGGCAAACATCTGGTCGGTATTCATGTTATCAATGTCGTTGTATCCCCACACTCCTTTGTTGTAGCGCTCATCACCCTTCTCTACATTGACGGTATGGCTTTGTTCTTTGGAATACGGAAATTTATCATTAGCCGCCACTCCCCGAGGATCGGTGATTTCGCCCTTGAGCGCCGAATAAGCTACAGTGGCCGGTGAGGCAAGGTAAATATTAGCCTTTTCGTTTCCCATACGGCCAAAGAAATTTCTGTTTGCAGTAGATATTACATTATAACCGTCGGCCGGTATCCCCTGCCCTGTCCCCAGGCACGGTCCGCATGATGGTGAAAGAAAGACAGCCCCAGATGCTATCAGATCCATCACCAGACCTTCATTCATGGCTGTTTTATATATTTCCATAGAAGCAGGAATAACAAGGAGTTGGAATCCGGCAGGAATCTTTTTCCCTTTTAATATTGAAGCTGCAATCCTTATATCTTCAATGCGACCATTAGTGCATGTTCCTATTAATGCCTGATTCAGCTTGGTCCCTTGAACTTCTGACACGGCTTTTACATTATCTACATGATGAGGAGCAGCCACAACCGGGAATAATTCGCCAAGATCGATCTCAAATTCCTTCAGATATTTGGCATCGGCATCGGCCCAGGTGCCTTCTGTTTTAGCTCCAATAAAATCCCAGAGTACTTCATCGGCTGGGAACACAGCGTTCTTTGCTCCCATCTCAGAGGCAAGGTTGGCAATGGTCATTCGGTCGGCAATACTCAGTGATTTTACTCCTTCGCCATGATATTCAATCGACATATAGTCGGCGCCGTCGGAACCCATCATTCCGATGATCCAGAGGGCAATATCTTTTGCATAAACGCCTGCATTCAGTTCGCCTTTCAGCGTGATCTTTATTGACTCTGGTACGCGAAACCAGGTTTCGCCTTGTTTCCACAGTCCAGCCGTTTCGGTACGGTCGATACCGGCCGAAAAGGCATTGAAAGCGCCTGCCGTACAAGTGTGGCTGTCGCTTCCGACGATGATCATGTTCGGACGGGCATGCAGTGACATCAACTGATGGCAGATGCCATCGCCCACATCATGGAATTTCTTAATTCCCTGTTTGGCCACGATGTCGCGGATCTTCTGGTAGTCGTTGGCGAGTTTGGCATTGGTCGGTGGTGCGTTGTGATCCAGCACAATCAGCAACTGTTCCGGAAAAGCAACTTTATCGCCGCCCATCTTGGTGAATGTGGCATTGATACTTGCTGTATTATCGTGCGAGAGCACAAGATCGGGCTTTTTAAAAACGATGCTTCCGCAATCGGCACCGAGAATCTTTTCGGCAAATGTTTTTCCTGACATAAGTGTTTTTTTTTTAAAATTTACTACAAAGTTATAGTCTATTTCTTAATGGAAAAATTTTAATGAAATATTTATCCATTTGTAAGGTAAAAACAACCCATAAAACCTTTGAGGCAATGCAAGAAACTTTAAGAGTTACTTGCCCGACCATGCGGATTTTTTTGCACTAAACAGAATAAAATTTTTTCAGCCAAAATACTGACAAATAAACTCAATCTAACGACTAAACGACTAATATTTTTGCAAAATTTCCATATCTTTGCCGTTAAAATCCTCATTATGAAGAAAGCACGGCATTTCGTTCTGATTTTATTTTTTCCCTTACTTTTCTCCGCTACCAAGGCCCAGCCATGGATGAGCAAACCCTACCTTGAAAAAAGCAAGAGCGAGGCAAATTTTTATGATATACAAAAAGCTTTTTATACCTATTGGGGCGACCAGCCTTATTTACGCAGCAAGGGCTACAAACCCTTTAAACGCTGGGAATACCATATGGAACCCAAATGTTACCCGGATGGCAAAATTCCGGATCCCATGAAATATTATAGCGAGTATAAGAAGTTTGTTGCAGGCATTTCTGCTGAAAACAGAACAAAAGCTGGTGTCATGTGGACGCCCCTCGGCTTAAACTCCTGGACCAACGGGAACAGCGGCTATAATCCGGGAAACGGCCGTCTGAATGCCGTTACTGTTGACATGAATAACCGCAACAACATTTATGTGGCTGCCCCGTCGGGCGGTATATGGATTACCAAAGACGGCGGCATGTCGTGGAACACCACCTTCGACACCATGCCGGTCTTGGGCACTTCGGCTGTTGCCATACATCCCGACAATTCTAATATCATATTTATCGGCACAGGTGACCGCGACGCCATGGATACCCAGGGCACGGGAATCTATAAATCGCTGGATGGCGGATCCACATGGAGCTCCTGTGGCCTCAATTTCAATCCTTCATACCGGAACATCAATAAAATCCTTATCAACCCCCAAAACACTGATAAAATGTTAGCTGCCTGCAGCGACGGGATTTACCGTTCAAAAAACGGCGGCAGCTCCTGGCTGAAAATTTATTCCGGCGGAGAAGTAAAAGACCTGAAATATAAACCCAACGATACCAATGTTATCTATGGCAGCGGAAAATATTTCGTGCGTTCGGTTAACGGAGGAAATTCATTTTTCAAAAACACCACAACCCTTCCTTATGATACCGTAAGAATAGAAATTGATGTAACTGTGGCAAATCCCGAATTTGTGTATGCCGTAGTTTCTAACAGCAACAGTTCCTTTGAAGGAGTGTACCGTAGCACCGACGGAGGACAGACTTTTGTTTCGCGTTGCCATACTCCCAATATTTTAGGGTATTCCGAAGATGGCACCGACGATGCCGGACAGGCATGGTACGATCTGGCTATAGCCGTTTCGCCCAACAATGCAAATGAAGTATATGTAGGCGGCATCAACGTATGGAAATCCACAGACGGAGGAGCCAACTTCGAGGTGAATACCATGTGGTACACCGGCAGTCCTTTTACTTATATACATTGCGACATACATTCCTTAAACTTTTATGGCGACACCCTCTATTGCGGCAGTGATGGCGGAATATTTTACACAGCCGATCACGGGGCCTCCTGGGTGGATATCAGCGAAGGACTTGGAATTTCGCAGTTTTATGGCATGGGCGGTTGCGAGGGCTGGCCATATATCATCGCTGCCGGAGCACAGGATGTGGGGTCGAACGTATTAAGAAACGGCCAGTGGACACACGTCTTCGGTGCCGATGGCATGGAAGCTATCGTCAATAATTTTAATCCCCAGAACATTTATGTATCTTACCAAAGCGGAGGCATACTGCGGTCGTATGATGGCGGCGAAAACTTCGATGATGCCAGACCTAACGACAGTATCAGCGGCAACTGGGTCACACCTTATGTAATGCACCCCTCCGACGGGAACCTGCTTTTTGCCGGGTTCGACGACATATATAAAACTACCGACGGGGCTCTTTCCTGGACACAAATTTCTTTCGACCTCGCCAATGGTTTTAATATCGACAAACTGGCCGTAGCAGCTTCAAACAGCAATTATATCTACGCATCCGAAAGCGAATTTCTTTTTGTCACCACCGACGGTGGCTCTCACTGGACCACTACCATACCGGCCTCTAACCTCTACATCTCAGGAATAACGGTCGATCCGGAAAACCCGCAAAGAATATGGCTGTCGCTCACCTCCTACTACGAAGACAGAGTTTTGTATTCGACCGATGCCGGAAATACCTTTACCAACATTACAGGGAACCTTACCCAAATGGGATTTAACTGCATTGCATACCAGAAAAACGCTAACGATGCCCTGTATTTAGGTACAGAAACAGGTGTCTTCTACACCGATTCTACCCTGACCGGATGGTTACCCTACAATTATGACCTGCCCAACGTAAAAATTTCGGAACTTGAAATAAACTACACTTTAGGAATGATACGCGCCGCCACATACGGCAGAGGCATTTGGGAAGGCCCCCTGCAAAACTATGTTGGATTAAAAGAAAATGATTCGCACCTCAACTTTAGCGTATTTCCCAATCCGGCAAAGGATTTACTAAATATTCAATTAGGTGAAACAACAAACAACCCGATAGAAATAAAACTCTTCAATGTGGTTGGAACACTGACCAGAAAGGCCGAAATTAATAGCAGCCGGCAGCAGCTAAGTATTGATATTTCAAATCTGGCCCCGGGAACCTACTTCCTGAAAGTTAACGAAAACAACCGTTATTCAACAAAAAAAATAATGATTGTACATTGACCTATTTTCGGATAAAATGGGGCATTTCGAAAGGAATTTCCATAGAAAACTCAATGTATCCCTTAAAAATTTTTTCCTCAAACCGGGGCACCTGGTAAATCATCTTTTTAATACCATTTTTTTCGATGGTATAACTGTTTGATTCATGTGTTATCAACATTTTGCCCAGCTTACTTCGCGCCGGTTCGGGGTGACAGTCCAGTATATTTTTTCCAATCAGGGCAATGCCTCCATATTTTTGGAAAGTAAGGGCAGCCTTTTCGTTCATATATACAATTGTCCCGTCTTCGTTGCATACGGTAACGGCAACATTGATTCCTTTAAAATAGTCGGCAATCATTTTATTTCACTCTTTTATTATTTGCAACTTTCTTATTACTATTCTCTGCATTATAATACTTGCAGATGGTGCTTATTCCGCATTTTTCGCAGAGAGGCTTCCTGGCCTGGCATATATACCGTCCATGCAATATCAGCCAGTGATGAGCAATAGCAATATGCTTCTCGGGAATATTCCCTACCAGTTGTTTTTCTGTTTCCAGCGGGGTTTTACTGTTGGTTGTGAGGCCAATACGTGCAGCCACCCTGAAAACATGTGTATCCACAGCCATAGCCGGCTTTTTAAACACCACCGACGCAATCACATTGGCGGTTTTACGACCTACACCCGGTAATTTTTGCAGGTTGTCAATATCGTCAGGCACCACACCGCCAAATTCGCCAACCAGGGTTTTGGCCATTCCCAACAGGTTTTTCGCCTTATTGTTTGGATATGAGCAACTCTTTATCAAATCAAAAACCCCGGTTTCAGTTGCTTTTGAAAGGCTGACAGCATCGGGGAATTTTTTAAAAAACGCCGGCGTTATCATGTTCACCCTCTTGTCGGTGCATTGGGCAGACAAAATAACAGCAACAAGCAGTTGGTAAGGATCGGTATAAACCAGTTCGGTATCGGCTTCAGGCTGGTGTTTTGAAAAATATTCAATAAAATATTCGTAACGCTGTTTTTTTGAAATCATAGGTCTCATTAAAAAAACAAAGATAAAAAAAGCCCCTGATTTTTCAAGAGCTTTTCCGTTTAGTTGCGGATCATCGTCTTCAGGTCAGGCTCCGATACATTTAATATCGTTAGCGCTTCCGAGTACGCAATTACTTTACTAATCAGGGAGTCAGGCGGATTCACCATACTGTTTTCAATCTCGAGTCTGGTGTCGTTTAAAATTTTGAAATTTTCATTCAGACCGAAATCGGATTCCAGCAGGTTTTCGATGGCATATTCCGCCATTTCGCCGCTTTCTCCGTAACAGTAAAGTAAAATTTCATTAAGGGTCGAAGTTTTATTCATAGGCTATTTTGGTTTATTTGTACTTTAACTAATAAGTTAACGCCTGCCTGGTATTCAATATTGTATGCCGGATAAAAAATTATTTTCCGCCTTTATTTCCGGCAAAATCAATTGTCATTGGCTACTTGAAGCCAATCTTTTGAAAAATACATGGTATTTATTGTGGAGTGGAATTTATAAATGCAATTTTTTTCCTCAAGTAACCATACAAATACAATAATTTTTAATAAATTTGAGAAAATATAAAGCCATGAAAAAAAATCCATATACCACTTCTACACGCGAAGTAAGAAATGCTGAAATACATCCGAAATTCATCAAATATCTAAAAGATTATGCCGGAATGTATAAACTCGGGGATTTGGAAAACGACATTCAGCATTGCTTTATCAGTACAAACCAAAAGAAAGGTTTTTTTGGCGGCTTGAAGACAAATTACACCGTAGTTTGTTTCACCACAGAGTTTTTATTTTGGGGCATCATCTATGATAACAAGGAAAGCGGTATCGGGGCTGCGAAGTGGACTGAAATTTCGGAAGTCAGGGATTGGGAAACATCCGAAATGGCCGCTCTGGCAGAAGCTCATGGCGTGGAGATTCTATGCTTTATGTATCAGGCCAGCCGCCGGAGCCGTTCATTCATCGCACTGGATCAATCTACGGCAGGCCAACGCTGCCGCGACTTAATGAAAGAAAGAATTTCTGAAAAAAAATAAAAACACTGACCAGGGCAAGTCCGGGAAAGTCAGGCCGTCAAGATCAGGTCTTTTTGTTCGATAAGTTTTCTCAGGTTGATAAGCGCATACCGCATACGGCCCAAAGCCGTGTTAATGCTGACATTGGTTGATTCGGCAATATCCTTAAAACTCATGTCGTAATAATGACGCATAATCAGCACCTCTTTTTGTTCAGCCGGAAGGTACTCAATCAGCGAACGGACATCATTGTGTATCTGCTCATGAACCATTTTATCCTCAATGGAATAGTCGAGGATTTTCAAGGAATCAAAAATATCGTATTCGTCATTGTTCTCCACAATAGGAATACGTTTTGATTTTCTGAAATGATCAATAATAAGATTGTGGGCTATACGCATGGCCCACTGAAGAAATTTTCCCTCTTCTTTATAAGCACCTGAACGTAATGTATTTACAACCTTAACAAAAGTATCCTGAAAAATATCCTCCGCAAGGTGGTTATCCCTGACAATCATCAGGATATAGGTAAAAACTCTTTTTTTGTGCCGGTTGATGAGGACTTCAAGACATTGATGGTTACCGGATAAATAACTATCAATTAATGCCTGGTCGTTATCAGACTGAAAGGACATATTTACCTCCTTTTTTAAAGTTTAAAAAATTTCAAGGTAAAATGTCTATTCGATAAAAGTCCTCCAGTTTGGGTTAAAACTTAATTATTTAACGACGAAATGAAAAAATCAATTATTTGGTCAATAATTAAGCACAAAGATATATCATTTTTGAACTGAATGCAAGACTTATTTTGTAATTTTGATAAATTTTATGATTTTTTAAGTTTCAAATTTTGAATTTTTAATGGAACTAACAGGAATTGAGTCGTATAGCCCAAAAGAATATATCATAATCAAAAATGCCCGTGTTCACAACCTAAAACACCTGGACATTGCTCTTCCGCGAAACAAGTTTATTGTTATTACCGGACTTTCCGGCTCAGGGAAATCATCGCTTGCTTTTGACACTTTATATGCTGAAGGCCAAAGGCGCTACATCGAGAGTCTGAGCGCATACGCCAGGCAGTTTTTGGGGCGCATGCCAAAACCTGAAGTGGACTATATCAAAGGCATTTCGCCCGCCATCGCTATCGAGCAAAAGGTAAAAACTCACAATCCCCGCTCTACCGTTGGAACGTCCACAGAAATTTATGATTACCTGAAACTGCTTTTTGCGCGGATTGGCACTACCTGTTCACCCGTATCAGGCAACAAAGTAAAAAAAGACAGCATTACCGACGTGGTGGATTTTGTTCTCGGCTGCACTCAGGGAACTATGGTATTCATTGAATGTCCGGTACATTTCAACAAAGAACGTTCGGTGGAAGAACACCTGAAAACCTTGCAGCAGCAAGGATTTAACCGGCTGGATGTACAGGGCGACATAGTAACCATTGATACCTTACTGGAAAAAGGAAAGAAAATCAGCACCAAAACTCAGATTAACCTGGTTCTGGACCGCGTGATGATTAACGAAGACACCGTGAACAGCCGCGACCGCATTGCTGATTCGGTGCAAACTGCTTTTTACGAAGGCGCAGGACAATGCATTATTATCACCTCCCAATCAGAAGAAAAAAAGAAAACCATCTTTTCGGACAAGTATGAACTAGATGGAATTGTATTCGAAGAACCTTCGGTCAATTTGTTTACCTTCAACAATCCTTACGGCGCCTGCAAAGTCTGTGAAGGTTTTGGAAGCATTATCGGCATTGACGAAGACCTTGTAGTGCCAAACAAATCGCTCTCGGTTTACGAGGAAGCCATTGCCTGTTGGAAAGGCGAAAAAATGGGCGAATGGAAAGATCAACTTGTAAAAAATGCTTATAAGTTCGACTTCCCGATACATAAACCTTACATTGAACTTTCGGAAGAACATAAAGAACTGCTGTGGAAAGGTAATGAGTTTTTTGGCGGAATCAACGAGTTTTTTAAATATGTCGAAAGTCAGACCTACAAAATCCAATACCGTGTGATGCTGGCGCGTTATCGGGGAAAAACCATTTGTCCTGATTGCAGGGGCACACGCCTTCGCAAAGATGCCTCCTATGTAAAAGTCGCCGGAAAATCTATAATCGACATCGTACTGATGCCGGTAAAAGAAGCATTAAGATTTTTCCGGACCATATCCTTAAGCGATTACGAAAACCAGGTGGCAAAAAGGATACTTATTGAACTTACGACCCGTCTTCAATTTCTGTCAGATGTGGGCCTTGGCTATTTAACACTAAACCGGGCATCCAACACCTTGTCGGGAGGCGAATCGCAGCGTATCAACCTGGCAACAGCACTCGGAAGCAGCCTGGTAGGCTCCATGTACATACTTGACGAACCCAGCATCGGTCTTCATCCGCGCGATACCGAAAAGTTAATCTCCGTGCTGAAACGCTTGCGCGACATTGGCAACAGTGTTATTGTGGTTGAACATGACGAAGAAATCATAAAAGCCTCGGACCAGATTGTGGATATAGGGCCACTGGCAGGTATGCACGGCGGTGAATTAATATTTCAGGGAAGTTATGAAGAATTGCTGCAGTTCCCGGATTCACTGACATCAAAGTACCTCAACAAAGTAACCTCGATACCTGTTCCCCATTTCCGCAGGCCCTGGAAAAAATTTATTGAAATCTGCGGAGCTCACGAAAACAACCTCAAAAATATCTGTGTTAAGTTTCCGCTCAATATCCTGACGGTTGCTACAGGAGTAAGCGGGTCGGGAAAGACCACCCTGGTAAAGCAAACGCTGTATTCCTCTTTAAGAAAAATTTATGGCGGATATTCTGAAAAAACAGGCAAACATATAAAACTCAATGGGAATATCGACAATATTGGAAATATAGAATATGTTGACCAAAACCCCATTGGAAAATCTTCCAGGTCGAATCCGGTAACTTATATCAAAGCTTACGACGATATCCGAAGCCTGTTTGCCGAACAGCAACTTGCTAAATTGAGAGGATTTAAACCCGGGTATTTTTCTTTCAACATTCCAGGTGGACGTTGCGAAGAATGTCAGGGTGATGGCTATGTAACCATTGAAATGCAGTTTATGGCAGATATTTCCCTGACTTGCGAGAGTTGTGGGGGAAAACGTTTCAAAGACGAAGTGCTCGACATCACCTGGAACGGAAAAAATATCAACGAGGTACTTGATATGACTATTGAGCAAGCGATAATATTTTTTAACGGAGGAAGCAAACAACATAATGCCGGGGCCACTATCGCAAACAAACTACAACCATTGGTTGATGTCGGGCTGGGATATATTAAACTTGGCCAGCCGTCCAGTACGCTTAGCGGAGGCGAAGCACAACGCCTGAAATTAGCCAGCTTCCTTTTAAAAGGCAGCATGGACAAACCCACTATGTTTATTTTCGACGAACCCACCACGGGCCTGCATTTTCACGACATCCATAAGCTGTATGATGCCTTTAATGCCCTTATTGACAAAGGCCACACCATCATTGTAATTGAACACAATATGGAACTTATCAAATGCGCCGACTGGCTCATCGATCTGGGCCCCGAAGGCGGCAACGAAGGTGGCTATGTGGTATTTGAAGGTACTCCCGAAGATATGCTTGGCTGTAAAAAATCATATACAGCAAAGTTTTTGAAAGAAAAGCTGCAATGACCGGTATGGGAGGTAACCGGCCCTGATCCATTAATCATTACGGCAGAGCACCATTTATTATTTCAATGTGGCATACAGGTCATAAACCTCTGAGCCGGTAATTCTTACATCATAAAAGCTTCCGGATTTGAGTACCTTATCCTTGACCGGTATCAGCACTTCATTATCTATTTCCGGAGAATCAAATTCCGTACGGCCAATGTAGAACTCGTTTTCTTTACGGTCAATGATTACTTTCATGGTCTTACCCACCAATGCCTGATTTTTCGATGCAGAAATTTGCTGCTGAAGTTCCATCAGTTGTTCATAACGGCGCTGTTTCTCCTTTGCCCCAGTCTGCTGTTTGATAGCGCCGGCAACTGTTCCTTCTTCCTTTGAAAAGGTAAATACACCCATACGTTCAAACTGCTGCTCACGTACAAAGTTACAGAGCGCATCAAATTGCGCCCTGGTTTCACCGGGGTAACCCACGATGAAAGCCGTACGTAAAGCGATGCCCGGAACCTTCTTTCGGATTTTTTCGACCAATGCAACGGTACCTTTTTTATCTATACCCCTGCGCATCGAGGCAAGGATTTTATCATCGATATGCTGCAACGGGATGTCCAGATACTTACATAAACTATCCCTGCTTTGCATCAGTTCCAGCACATCTTCAGGGAAACCTGCCGGAAAAGCATAATGAAGGCGTATCCACTCAAATTGCCTTATATCAGAGAGTTTTTCCAACAATACCGCTAGTTTCCGTTTTTTATAAATATCGAGTCCGTAATAGGTAGTATCCTGTGCAATTACCATAAGCTCTTTCACACCTTTATCAGCAAGCATGACAGCTTCATCCAGGATTTTTTCAATAGGATATGAAATATTAACCCCTCGTATCATCGGAATGGCACAAAAAGAACATTTGCGGTCGCATCCTTCGGAGATTTTGAGCCAGGCGTAATGTTTCGGGGTGGTAAGTATTCTGTTATCCGATTGTTTTGTGTCAGCATTGGTTATTTCCCTGAGTAGCGCATTCGTTTCATTCAAGCCGAAAACGCCATCTAAATCCGGAATTTCAGCAAGCAGTTCCAATTTGTAGCGTTGAGCAAGGCATCCGGTTATAAAAACTTTGGTATTATTTACTTTTTTGGCTTCGGTAAACTCCAGAATTGCATCCACCGATTCCTGTTTTGCGTCATTAATAAAGCCGCAGGTATTTATTATAACAATGTCGGCCTGTTGGCCGGAATTATGTATTATTTTAAATTTCCGGGAGGGCAGGCTGCCCATTATTTTTTCGGAATCGACTATGTTTTTAGCGCACCCGAAAGTAACGACATTGATAACAAGTTTACGTTGTTCCCGGGGATATAGTCTTGTGTCAGGCATGCTGAAAGAAAGAATCTACGAACTCCACCTTGTTGAATATCTGTAAGTCATCAATTTTTTCGCCCACTCCAATATATTTAACAGGGATTTTAAATTCGTCTGAAATACCCAGGACCACACCGCCCTTTGCTGTTCCGTCGAGTTTTGTAAGCGCTATGGCGTTGACCTCGGTGGCGGCAGTAAACTGCCGTGCCTGTTCTATCGCATTCTGGCCGGTAGAGGCATCCAGCACTAGTAATACTTCATGCGGAGCATCGGGTATGACTTTTTGTATTACTTTTCTGATTTTCGACAACTCGTTCATCAGGTTTACTTTGTTGTGTAAGCGGCCAGCCGTGTCGATAATCACCACATCCGCATTACGGGTTTTTGCTGAAGACACTGCATCAAAAGCGACAGAAGCAGGGTCGGCTCCCATTCCCTGGCTAACTACGGGCACTCCCACCCTATCAGACCAGATTTTTAACTGATCCACCGCTGCGGCACGAAAAGTATCGGCGGCACCCAGCAAGACCTGATTCCCTTTGGCTTTGAACTGGTGTGCTAATTTACCGATAGTGGTAGTTTTGCCTACGCCGTTAACACCAACCACCACAATCACATAAGGTTTTTTTCCTGAAGGAATATCAAAATCGCCAAATTCTTCGTTGTTGTTTTCTGTCAGCAAGGCCGTAATCTCATCTTTGAGTATCTGATCCAGTTCTTTGGTTCCCAGATACTTATCCTTAGCCACCCGATTTTCGATACGTCCAATAATTTTGAGAGTGGTAGCTACACCAACATCGGAGGATATCAGAATTTCCTCGAGGTTATCCAGCACTTCATCATCCACTTTGGATTTGCCGATAACCACTTTGGAAAGCTTTGAGAAAAAACTTTCTTTGGTTTTGGCAAGGCCTTCGTTGAGGCTTTCCTTCTTATCTTTAGAGAAAAAACTGAATATACCCATTTTCGATTATGTTAAAAAAAAACAAGCTTCTCCGACAGAAAAGCTTGTTTCTTTTCATATCAGATGAATGATTATTTTTTTGCGAGGTATTCTTTAACCTTATCGTTGGCTACAATTTCTTCTTTAAAGGAATAGGCTCCTGTTTTGGGAGATTTCACCATACGGATAACCTTTGCATAATCCTTACCTGTAGATGTTTTTAACGTTGCAACAACTTTCTTTGCCATTTCTTAAGAGTTTTATTTTATTTCTTTATGAACAGTAACCTTTTTCAGTATCGGATTATATTTTTTCAATTCGATACGTTCCGGGGTGTTTTTTTTGTTTTTGGTTGTGATATAGCGTGATGTCCCCGGCATACCGCTGTTTTTATGCTCAGTACACTCCAGAATAACCTGTATGCGTGCATCTTTCGATTTCTTTGCCATAATATCTTGATTTTTATTTTAAGGGTGCAAAGATACTAATTTTATTAATCCTAAAAAATATTTATCGAAAAAAAATTATTAAAAACTCATACAATCCTTTAATTGTCTGTTTTTTGACA
>JAGNBV010000135.1 GCA_018004645.1 Bacteroidales bacterium | reverse complement strand
ACAAAATTTTGGAATTTGCTCCGGCCGAAGCCCGGCATTTTATACACAAAAAATTGGTAGGCCCCCCACTCGGCTTGCTCACCATCGCTTCAGCCATAAAAGATTTTGATGTGCATCTCATCGATCTGAAAGGTGAATACGACCTCCATCCCGACTCACCGCCGCTGCCCATACTTATCAGACAATACCTTGAGCAAATCAAGCCGGATATTATAGGTGTTACCTTTATTGCTTCTGAACATCCCTTTGGCATAGAAATTTTCCGCGAGGCCAAAAAGTTTAATCCCCAAATACTTACTGTTGCCGGAGGCCTGCATACCTTGCTGGCACCTGATGATTTTGCCCTGCCCGAAGTTGATCTGGTTTGTCCCGGCCAATCGGCAGATGTTTTCAGGGCAGTGGTCTTAGCACATTCTCAAAACAAAACATTTGACCATATCGGAGGCCTCATAATCAACAAAAACAACGTGTTGCAAGCCACCAAAGCGCCCCGTGCGCCCTGGAATGCCGCACGCGAAGATTTTATCATGCCCGACCGCAGCCTGCTCAAACGGTGGATAAATACCTATATTGTCGGAGGCAGGCCCGTACCGGCTACTTATATTTTCACCTCGCTGGGTTGCCCTTACGAATGTTCTTTCTGTTCCATTTGGCCTCAGTTCGACAAGCGTTTTTATCAGCGGCGCATGGATAGCATCGTCGAAGAGCTGAAACAAATTCCGGAATACAAAATAGTGCGCTTTGCCGACGCCAATACCATTGTGGATGTGGATTTTATCAGCAAACTGTTTGACCGCATCGCCGCGGAAGGCATCGAAAAGGAATTTGTAATGGACATACGTTTCGACACCACCGTGAAATACCCTTGGCTGATAGAAAAACTTGCCCGGGCCGGATTAAAAGTGGTCATCTGCGGGTTTGAATCATTCCGCGAAGAAGAACTGAAAAAATACAACAAATCATCTTCGGCGTCGCTTATCGAAGAAGCCATTACCATTTTCGACCAGAACAACATCATGCTAAGAGGTAATTATGTGATTCCCAACGATTATAACGATGATGATTTTAAAGCCCTGGCCGACTACGCATCTTCGCACCGCGTAGTTTATGCCGGTTATACGATACTGACGCCCATGCCCGGCACCGTTTTTTACAGGCAGGTGGCCGATCAGATCATAGACCACGACCTGTCGAAATACAATTTTTTTAACAGCGTGCTAAAAACCACCCTGCCTCTCGAAAAATTTTACGAACTCACCGGCAGTCTATGGCTGATCAAAAAAGGATCGGATGTTATTTAAAGCAACGTACTATTGATGAAGGAAAAAGCCATAAAATATTTTTACATCTTATTGATTGTTAATACAATAATAAGGTTTTTTATCGCTTTTTTTACCAACCTGGGCATCGACGAAGCATATTATTTTGCATACGGGTTGAGGTTAGAATGGAGTTACTTTGATCATCCGCCGATGATTGCCCTGTTGGTAAGAGCTTCATCATTTATAAGCAGTAACTTTTCTGCAATAGAATTGAGAGCCTTGCCCTTAATTATTGGCACCTTGAATTTGCTATTGATATTCCATATTGGAAAAATCATAAAAGACAGCATGACAGGACTTTATGCCGCATTATTGTTTTCTGCTTCGTTTTACGGATCTTTGATTTCGGGTACTTTTGTTTTGCCCGACAACCCTCTGACATTTTTCTGGCTGTTGTCCCTGCTTTTTGGAGTTAAGTTTTTTTATGCAGAAAAGCGAAGATGGCAATATTTGTATTTTTTCGCACTGGCAGCAGGTCTGGCATTTTTATCGAAATACTCTGCGCTGGCTCTTTGGTTTGGAATTCTTTGCATAGCTTTGAAAATAAAGAAGCTGGCATTGCTCAAACATGCGCACCTGTACCTTGCCGGAATATTATCCCTGGTACTTTTTTTGCCGGTCTTAGTATGGAATGCAAACAATGATTTTGCCAGTTTTTCTTTTCATGGAAACAGATTGAGCATCAGCGACATCAAACTTCATTTTGATTATTTTGCCTCTGAACTGGCAGGCCAGATTTTTTACAACAACCCAATAAACATTGTCATCATGATCTCCTGCCTGGTGTACTTTTTCAGGCACAAAAATGATTTCGATAAAACGTTGACTCAGTGGCTGCTTTTCACCGGTTTGCCGGTGATTTTTGCAGCATTAATTATTTCGCTTTTCAACCGCACCCTGCCCCACTGGAGCGGCCCTGCCTACCTGTCGCTAATAATTTTCTCGGCCCTGACCTTACGTACAAAATTTGGTGACGACAGTAAAAAACCAATCAGGCTGGGGATCATCAGCCAGGCATTTTTTGGCCTTATCATTGTTTTGGGATTGTTGCAAATAAATCTAGGATTTATAAATCCCTCCCCAAACAATAATGAAGAAAAACTGGGCAAAAATGATATCAGCCTGGATATGTACGGCTGGCAGCAGGCAGCACAACAAACATCCGAAATGATTATTTCCGACCAAAAAAGCGGCACTGTTGGCAAAGACCCGGTTCTTATTACCCATAACTGGTTTCCGGCAGGACATATTGAATTTTACCTTGCCAACCCGTTAAAAATGAAACTATATGTTTGGGGACCGCCTGAAAAAAGTCATCAGTATATGCATATCAATAAATGGCGAGGCATGATTGCCCAAAACTCCGATGCTTACTACATTACTACCAGCCGTTACTTTGCAGCCCCCGACCAGAACCTGCTGGATCATTACAATAGCCTTGGCGACCGCACCATTATTCCGATAACCAGGAACAATAAAACCGTATATAATGTATTCATTTACAGACTAAAAGATGCAAAAAGCGCCATTTCAATAAACGATTGATTGCAGAACAGGGTATTTTTCAATAAAACGATGATTACAAACAAGTTATATAAAAACAGATGGTTAAAAATACTAATTAACACCCTAATTATTACCTTTACTCTGGTCACACTACCCTATTATTTTGCAAAAATTTACGATTTTTCTGAGCCCGAACCCTTTATGGGCAACTTTTTTTATAATCCGTATGCAAATATATCTTCCAACTGGGTTAAAGCAAATTTTCATGCACACTCCCGAAGTTTTGGTGGCCTTGCAAAAGGGCAAAATTCCGGTGACGAACTAATAGAAAGATATAATTCGCTGGGATACGATCTGATATGCATTTCCAATTACAACCGCACAACACAAAAGAACAAAAGCCAGCAATTATACATCCCTGTTTACGAACACGGCTTTAACATCAACTGGACACATCAATTATCTATAAGTTCAAAAAAAACCTGTTTTTTTGATTTTCCGCTCCTGCAGTGGTTAAGCCATAAACAACTAATTATAAACACATTAAAGCAAAAAGGCGCGTTGGTTGCCCTGACACATCCTTCTTTTAAAAACAGCTATTCCCCTGACGACCTGAAATACCTTACCAACTATGACTTTATTGAAGGCATAAGTCCTGTGGCCACTTCGGTAAGAGCCTGGGATGACGCTCTTACTAACGGCCATGCTGTATGGGTTATGGGCAACGACGATGCTCACGGCATTAGCGACGGCAGCAACGGCGTATGCTGGACCATGATAAACACTGATAGCCTGAGCGGGGAATCCATTACAAAAAGTTTACAACAAGGCAATTTTTACGCCACAAGAGGATGGCTCGGGCAGGAAATGAACCGCATAATTAGTGTCACGGTCACCGGAAACACTTACGAACTGCTGCTGGAAAAAGCTTCCGATTCCATCATCTTAAAAAGCAATTGGGGACAAACAGTAAAAAGCGAAACAGGCAAAAACAAAATCTCATACGACATAAAGCCATCCGATTCTTATATCAGGGCCGAAATATACGACACGGAGCCCTGGAACGGCTATACCAGGATATATTTAAACCCTGTTATCAGAACTCCTGAGGGCTCATTGATAAAGCACAACAACATAGCCGGAATAAATGTAATTAAAACCATAAGTTTTGTCCTCCTGCTGCTGGTGTTGCATGCGTTTGGTTTGTACATTTTGTATGTCATTAATTTTAAGAAAGATAAAAAGACTTCACAAGCAGATAACAAACCAAAAAATTGACGCCTTTCTCCCCCAAAAATTTTATTACGGTAAAAAAAATTATATTATCTTTGCACCCTATTAATAAAAAATATTTTTCACACATTTAATTAAATTTCAATCATTTAGAATAAAATGTAATTATCATAAAACCATAATGATAATTAACACAACAACATAACTATCGGATAACAACGAAACAAATATGAAAATAGCATTGGTCACAGGAGGTTCAAGAGGCATTGGCAGGGCTGTATGTCTTAAAATGGCTGCAATGGGATACCATGTACTTGTAAATTATCTCTCGGGCAAAGAAGCAGCCGAAGAAACCCTGGCCGGGATAACCCAAAATGGCGGTACAGGCGAATTGCTGCCTTTTGACATTTCGAAGCAGGAAAGTATCGAAAGCGCATTGGAGCAGTGGTATAAAAACAATCCGGATAAATATATCGAGGTGCTGGTCAACAACGCGGGCATAAGAAAAGATGCCCTGCTGATGTGGATGAAAAACGAAGAATGGGAGCAAGTAATGAATACCAACATGAACGGTCTTTTTTTCATTACCCGCCGCCTGATAAAGGATATGCTCATAAACAAATATGGCCGGGTAGTCAATATAGTATCCCTTTCGGGCATAAAAGGCTTACCGGGACAGGTAAATTATTCTGCCGCTAAAGCCGGCGTGATAGGCATTACCAAGGCTCTGGCACAGGAAGTAGGCAAAAAAAATGTTACTGTTAATGCGGTGGCGCCCGGATATATCAGAACCGACATGACCAAAGACCTCGACGAAACGATGTTAAAGCAAATGATACCGGCCGGACGTTTTGGCACCCCCGAAGAAGTTGCCGAAGTTGTTGGATTCCTGGCTTCCGAAAAAGCTTCGTACGTAACAGGCGAAGTAATTTCTGTCAATGGAGGAATTTATACTTAGCCATCAGCCATTGGCCACTGGCCATTAATAATGCCTTACGGCTATTGGCTTGTAACATTTACTAATAACTATTGACTAATGACTAATGACTAATAACTATTGACTAATGACTAATGACTAATGACTATTGACTATTGACTATTGACTATTGACTATTGACCAATGACTAATGTCTAATCACCAATCACAAACAATGAACAGAGTTGTCATCACAGGCCTGGGAATATATTCGTGCATAGGAAAAAACCTGGAAGAGGTAAAAGATTCATTATATCATGGCCGCTCTGGAATAGGTTTCCTGAAGGAGCGCAAAGAACTGGGATTTCGTTCGGCCCTTTCGGGCATAATCGAAAAACCCAACCTAAAAGGTATCCTCGACAGGAGGTTGAGAGTAGGGCTGGCCGATCAGGGCGAATATGCCTACCTGTCCACCCTCGAAGCCTTAAAAAATGCCCGCATTGATAGTGACTACCTCCAGCAGCACGAAGCCGGTATATTGTTTGGCAACGACAGCTCCTCGGCGGCAGTGATTGAATCTACCGACATTGTCCGCGAAAAAAAAGACACTATGCTGCTTGGCTCCGGATATATCTTTCAGGCGATGAATTCTACCGTCAGCATGAACCTTTCGGTGATTTTCAAACTGCGGGGTATCAATTTCACGGTTAGCGCTGCCTGTGCCAGCGGATCACATGCCATTGGCCTCGGCTATTTTCTTATTAAACACGGATTGCAAGACATGATAGTGTGCGGCGGCGCCCAGGAAGTAAATCCTTTTGCCATGGGCAGTTTCGACGCATTGAGTGCTTTTTCTATCCGTGAATCTGACCCTCAGAAAGCCTCCCGCCCTTTCGACAAAAACCGCGACGGCCTGGTGCCCAGCGGTGGTGCTGCTACCCTTATTCTGGAAAGCTACGAATCGGCCATTAAAC
>JAGNBV010000134.1 GCA_018004645.1 Bacteroidales bacterium | reverse complement strand
CTCCAGGGTTACAATTATCATTGAATATGCAGGGGGTCAGTTTTAAAATGTAAAATATGATACTTGATAATCAGCTACTTATGAAACCAAATCAAGAATCTAAATTATTAATCGGATAACAGTGAAAGACATTACGAAATACAAAAAGTAATTATTGATTTGAATTGGAATTATTGATTTACAACCTTGGTTTGTACATAATTCAACCTCTGAAATTCCTAAAGAACCTATTGGTGCTCTATTAGAAATAATTATACTTCCAATTGGGACCAAAGAAGTAGCACAGCTTTCTAATCCTTTTTTAGTAATTCTTCTAACTGATTCACCGATGTACATTTCATCACCAAATTCTGCAGGTGTTATCCAATTGATATCTCCATCCCAATTTGCGGCGATACTGCTTTTTGGTGTGGCACCACTAACAATTTTTGTCACATTCTTCAATCGAACAATCTCCCAATGCTCCGGTACTTCGGGTATCCAGTCAATTCCTGTTTTTTTATATTTCACTTCCATTGCAATCATCCCACAATTTCTTTTAACAGGTTTTCGGTTTCCTGTTCAATTGCAAACAGGTCGGCGGCAATGGTTTCTTTGCTACGCGGCGGCGTGTATTTGTAAAAATATTTGTTGAAGTTGATTTCGTAGCCAATCCGGGTTTCTTCTTTGTTCCACCATGCGTCATGTGCAAATGGAATTACTTCCCGTTCAAAGAACTCCTGAATATCTTCTTTCAACGGAATGTTTTCCGAATCTTTTAATGCCGGGTCACTTACATATTCAACGTGACCGTTTTTGTGTATTTTCTTAATTACGGGTTCGGCTTTTGGGTCAGTCCAGCTTATTGCGCTCAAAAGGTCTTTTTTGTCTTTGGCTGTAAATTTCAAATTTTCCTTTTTTAAGGCTGCGGTTAGTAGTTCATCAAACAGATTGAAATCGTTAAAAAGTTTGTCGCCAAAGGTTTCTGCTATTTTTTTGGCATTGTTCATCAAATCAAGGTCGCGTTGCCAAACCGTAGTATCCAAAAGTTGTTTTACTATTTTTTGTTTTTTCTTTGGCAATGATGCAATCGAGATTTCAGTTTCGTTGTCTTCGCCTTCTTCATCTTCATTTTCCTGCATGAAGTAATTGAGTAACCATTGTTCTAAGTTTGCTGTGGATTTTTTGTGGTAAACTTCGTTTCCAAATTCTTTGTAAACTTCTTCCCGCAAAGCCGGATTGTTTGAAACAAAACGAAGCGATGCCACTTTTTTAGCGGTAAACTGAACCATTAAACGTAAAGGTCGGTGAACAATGATTTGGGCGTAACCAAACTCGTTATTGTCAAACAACTTGCTAAACTCGGTTTCCTTAAAATCAAGATACAGTTTGGTAATATCGTTTATATTGGATGAATCAAGTTTGTTGCGTTTACTGCCCAATGATTTCTTTTCTTTTACAAAGAATTGTTCCCCGTTGGCATTGATGAGTTGTATTTTTCCTTTTCTGTTTTCCGGCTTCCGGTTGGTCATTACAAAAATATAAGTTGGAATGCCGGTATTGTAAAAAATATCGTTTGGCAACGCAATGATTGCTTCAAGCATATCGCTCTCAATAATGTGTTTGCGTATTTCACTTTCGCCTTGCCCTGCATCGCCAGTAAACAAAGCCGAACCATTATGAACTGAAGCAATTCGGCTGCCTTGTTCCGTTTCTTTCATTTTACTCAGCATGTGCAACACAAACATCAACTGACCGTCATTCACCCGTGTTACAGCAGGTTCGCTGAAATAACCTTTTTTTATTTGAAAACGTGGGTCAATAATTTTCCCTTTGTCGCCAATGCTCAATGCTTTTTTATCGTCTGCCCAACTTGTACCATAAGGTGGATTGGTGAGCATAAAATCGAATCGCAAATCTTTTGAGAAACCATATTGACTTAATGTGCTGCCATAAACAATTTTCTCCGGGTCTTCACCTTTCAGTAACATGTCCGATTTTGAAATGGCATAAATTGTCGGCGTGTTTTCCTGTCCGTAAAGGTGGATGGTGGCTTTTGATTTTATTTCTCCTTCTTCGTCAGTAATGTACTTTTTCGATTCAGTGAGCATGGCGCCTGAACCGGCGCAAGGGTCATAAATTAAAAAGGTTCCCGTTTGAATTTCTACCTTTACAGGTAAAAACAGAACATGTGTCATCAGGTCGATAATTTCACGAGGCGTGAAGTGTCGACCGGCTTCCGCATTTGTGGCTTCATTAAATCTACGCAACAAATCTTCAAAAACGTAACCCATTGCCAATGGTGGCAAGCTTTCTGGTCGTAAATCAATTTTTGGTGAAACAAACTTTTCAATTGTTGAAAATAGTTTTCCTGCTTCCTCCAAAGTTTCCAATTCATTTCGAAACTTGAATTTCGTAATAATGTCCTGCACATTATTGGAAAATCCATTTAAAAAGTTTTCAAAATTGCTTCGCAGATTTTTCGGGTCATCCAGCAATTTTTTTAATGTGTAAGGCGAAGTATTGTAAAATGCCTGTCCGCTGCCGTTTTGTTTGCTTGTCAGAATTGCAGTTAGGTCGTTTAATTTGCCTTTATAATTTTCATGCGATTCTAATACCTTCTCTTTGGTCGGTTCCAAAACAGCATCCAATCGACGAATAACTGTCATTGGAAGGATAACGTCTTTATATTTGCTTGGTTCGTAAGTGTTTATTAGAATCTGGTCAGCAACAGAATATATAAAATCAATTAACGGCTTAAGCGATTGTGTATTTAAACTCATGTTTTAAAATTTCCTTTTTAGACAGTCCTCTTTTAAAAACTCAAAAATAACAAATTAGCACGGGTGTGTAAGCAAAATTGCAGCTCTTTTGCAAGCTTCGATTTTGTGCGTTGGCTCGTGCGGCTTGCAAATGTGCTGCAATGTGGGCTGGGGTTTCTTTCTTCTTTTTTGCGGGAGGGAAGAAAAAAACAAAATAAATTCATCCAAACTACCACTGTCCTGTCAAAGAGCTAAAATTTTATTTTAAAGTTTCTGTCTAATTATTTTGTATTTGTCTGTTTTTCTTTTTTTTACACTTGCATACAAAACTACATATATGTACCTAAAAAGTATTCATATAACTCATTATATGCAGTTATTGTACAAATTATTGCTTTTAAAAACATCTTATATCATAGTTTTCTTCACAAAGCTATGTCATGTCAGTTCCAATTTTGAAATCCTGACGATTCAGTACTCATAGTTTTTTTGAGAGGTATTCGGTCATCCGTCTTCCGTCTTCCCTTCCCAAAGCTCTGCCCCGTCAGTCCCAAAAGCAAAACCCGTCCAGAAACTACCCATACCCAATAAGATGCCTTGTCTGACTTTCACGGAGAGAAAAGCAGACTGAATTTAAACAAATTTCAAATACGCTTCAACAAAATTCGAAAAACATTATGGATTATTTTTGAGATAAATATCGGGGAATATCACAAACCTGAAAATGTGTCTTTTAGCAGATCAGGCCCGAACGGACGATGCCTGATGAGGTCGGAAAACATCAAAAAAAAGAGGGTGCCTCCTGTAAGACACCCTCTTCTCTGAGCGGGAAACGGGGGTCGAACCCGCGACCCTCAGCTTGGGAAGCTGATGCTCTACCACTGAGCTACTCCCGCAAATATTCCATTCATTCCGGTGACAAAAATAGAAAATTGTTGCCGATTTCCAAAATAGCTTATTCCAACATTGCCTCTATTTCTCATACACGATCTCCTTCGATCCGGATATCTTATTGCCCATGGAGGTTACATTCGAGGACTTGCTCCCGACAAATATAGCGGTCGGCTGATTCCCTTTGCCCGATGAGCGGATAATGTTGTCTGTAATAATAATATCATGCGTTTCGCCTCCTATCCAGAATCCTGCCGACTCCCTCCTCATACCGTTGTTCTCGATAAGATTGTTCCTGAATGTATTGCGGTGTCCGCTGTTCTGCTCGTTCTCGTTGCGGAACAATACTCCATGAAGGCCATTCTCATAAACATGATTGTTCTCGAAAAGGTTGTCAGTATCCTTGTGTCCGATCGAAAAACCATTGTCGCCGTTGGAATAAACAATGTTGTTCCTGAAAACTCCGTTCTGTACCCTCCAGCAGAGAAAGATACCATCCCCTTTATTGTGATGGCTTATGCAGTCTTCCACAACAGAGCGGTCGGAACCGGTACCAGGATGAAACCCCAGCCCTCCCCCGTTCGATGCCTCACATCTCCTCAGCGTGATATTTTCAGTTATCTGCCAGCTGAATGAATCTCCGTTAAAATCATTAACCCTGACATTCTCCACGATGCAGTTCTTTGATTTGTGGATGTAAACCCCTCCTCCCCTGCAGCCGTTGATGTAATCGTTTGAAGACTTGCCGCCTTCTATAACAAGATCTGCTATCCTTACATTCTCAGCTTCAACTGCTTCAACCAGCGAAAAGCTGTTGGAGACAGTCCCGTTCAGTGATGCAATATAATCATTCACCGTCCTGTTGTCAAAATATATTGTATTATCCTCAATATCAGTAATTACGGCTGTGGTCACATCCCAGCCCGAGTTATGCTCATCATCATAAAGCTGGATCCCCATACCGGTCTTAAACCCGCTGGCATCCTTTACAACCGCCTTCAGCATGCCCCAGTCGGCATCGATGATGAAACTTGTCCTGAAACCGTCACATTTCTTCAGAATGGTCTTCTCCCCCGATCCAATCAATGACGTGTTGCCGGACAGACGTACCGGCCCGATGATTTCATAAGTTCCGGGATTCAGCTTTACTGTTCCTCCTCCCCGCGTTTTAAGCGCATCCAGAGCTGTCTGGATAGCCTGCGACGTGAATGCCGGCAGATCAGCTTCCGGTCCTCCGACAGTTATAACCTGTCCCGCCTGCCTAATATCCACCAGGCCGATACCCTGGCCGTAGGAACTGTAAATGCACAGAAACTGCAGTAAAAAGATGCCTGCCAGAGGGAGTAGTTTTCTTTTCATTTCAGGTAGGTTTTATGTTTGGAATGAGTGGAGTACCTGGAGTTTGGAGTGACCGGAGTTCAAAGCGCCTAAAGTACCTGGAGTTTTGATTACCTGTAATAACATAGGTGACAAATTGTCGATGCCTGAAATACGTTGACCAAAAAAACGGTTAACAATATGAAAGAAGTAGTGTGTTTTGATCATCAAGCCAGAGCTCGTTTTAACAGACATTTTAGTGATGATTTCAAGAAAAAGAAAGTCAGGGAATTAGAAAGAAACATTACATCCATTCCCGATATTTGTAAAACCTACTCAGTAAGCAGGACATCAGTTTATAGATGGATTTACAAATATTCAGCAATGGCAAAGAAACAAGTTAAACAAGTAGTTGAATCCAAGAGCGATACACAAAAGATAAAAGCTCTTGAGGAGCGGATTAAAGAGCTTGAGAGAATAATTGGACAGAAGCAATTATTGCTTGAGTTCAAGGACAAGATGATAGAGATAGCAGAAGCTACCTATAACGTCGATATCAAAAAAAAAGTAGGTTCCAGACTCTCCTCTGGTACTACTTCAACCGAGAGGGACACAAAAGAAAGTTGAACAGTCTTTTTAAGGTAGTTGGGATTAGCAAACAGTCATTTCATCAGATGTTAAGCCGCAGGAGATATAAGTTTGAAGAGCAGGAGCAATTGATACCTCTGATCAATGAGATCCGTCGGGATCACCCGCGGATGTCGGCCAGGGATATCTACATAAAGCTTCAGCCAAGCTGTATGGGCAGAGATCAGTTTGAGCGCTTTTGCATGGACTCTGGTTATAGAATTAAAAAACTAAGGAACTACAGGGTTACAACCAACAGCCTTGGAGTGACACGTTTTCCGAACCTGATAAAAGATCTGAGGGTTACACGTGTCAACCAGGTTTTTGTGAGTGACATAACCTACTTTGATATTGGATCAGAGACCTACTATCTGACTTTCA
>JAGNBV010000032.1 GCA_018004645.1 Bacteroidales bacterium | reverse complement strand
AAGCACCTAATAAGATAGTCACAAGAAAGAATCTTTTCATGTTAAGTCGTATAATAATATTAATAATTCAAAATTGATACGCTGTGGCCGATTAGTTTTCTCTGTTGATGACAATTATCCGGCTTATGCGGGCTTCCGGTGTGTTTATGGTCAGGTAATACATTCCATTGGCCAGATTCAGCGATAAGTCGATTTTCTGAACATTGCCTGATGGCTGGATATCTGATGAATATACCAGTTTTCCCATGACGTCAGTAATATAAAAAGCTGATGCCTGGCTTAGTTCAGGAAACACGAGGCTGAATTTTCCGTTGCTGGGGTTGGGCATGATCTTTACAATATCGTCTTCGGTATTTTCATCCAAAAGACCGGCAAAATTTTTGGCTGAAGATGTGTAATTGGCTGTAAAACCAGCATATTTATTGGTAGCGTTAGAGGTAAACCGTACAAGCATTTTACCTGAGCTTGCAGTTACGGGTGCCGGTATGGAACCTGTGCCGCTGTATGTGGCAAGCAGGGGTGCGTTGGTGGTCTCGCCGTTGTAAATCCTCACCAGGTCGACACCGGATTCGGTGCTGAAAGAAGAAAAAGTGAGGGTTACGGATCCTGCACCCGCAGGTTTAATAATCCATTTGCAGTCGGCGTTATGGTCGTAGTACTTGCTTCCGCTACCATCGGTTATTGTGCCGGTGCTGGAAGTGAGCGTAGTTGTTCCAGAGCAAAAGGCTTTGGAGGATGTGTATTTGGCCGACCATCCCGATTTTGTTACAGAGCCGTTGGTAACAAAGTGCAGGAGCATTTTTCCACTGCTTGCGGTGAGCGCCGGTGGTCTGCTGCTGCCGCTGTAGGTCCCCAACAAGGGAGCGTTGGTGGTGGTGCCGTTATAAATATACAGTTTGTCGTTGGTGGATTCCGTTTTGAACGAAGTGAAAGTGAGTTTTACAGAGGTGGCATTGGTAGGGGAAATCAGCCAGTAGCAGTCGGAGTTGTTGCTGTAGTTTTTGCTGCTGCTGCCATCATTTAATGTGCCGGAGGCAGCGTTGAGTGTGGTGGTTCCGTTGCAGTAGGTGGTTATTGGGTTGCCAACATAATTGGCACTCCATCCGGCATTAACCGAGGAGCCGTCGGAAGTAAAATGGATGAGCATTTTTCCGGAGGAAGCTGTCAGTTGTCCCGGCAGGGTGGAGCCACTGAAAGTGCCGAGCAATGGTGCGCTTGTTGTTTCTCCGTCATACACTTTTACTTTGTCGTAGTTAGATTCAGTGGCAAATGCGGTAAAGGTCAGCGTAACGGAGCCGGCGTTGGTGGGTTTGATAAGCCATTTGCAATCGAGGTTGTTTGCATAATTGTTGGACCCGCTGCCATCGGTTACGGTGCCTGTGGTGGCGGTTAAGGTCTGTTGTCCTGAACAGGCACATGCGGTTACTGAAGGGGTGATCCCTTTGATTGCGCCCACCGAGGAGTTAAATGAATAGGATGAAGGGCTGAGGGCGTTTAAAAGAAAGTATCCGTCGCAGCTACCGCCCCATCCCCAATTGATATGGAAGTGGTCGGTGGCATCATAACCATCGCAGACAAATCCATGGCCGGCTTTGGCTGTTTCATCATACCCGTTGATGAGAACAACGCGTGAAGCGTCAAGTTCGGCTTTGACCATGGTTGCCCATTGCAATTCCGAATAAGATGTTTTAGAGACGTATTGTGCTGAAGAAGCATATTTGAACGTGTTGACAAGGGCTTTTCTTACGTCAGTGGTATAAGCCGAAGAGCCGCTGGGGCCGTAATCCATATTAATAGAAACACCGGCATGAAATAACAAGGTGGCTGCTGCCTGGTTGTTGCTGAGCAACTTATTGGGCATAGAAGCCCAATCGTAGGTGGTGGCGGCAAAATTGGCGGTGATAGTGCCGTAAGTATCATGCGCGTATGATTTTGTGCCCACACCCTGTGCCGGGAAGTTATAATATTTTAACACTTGCGAAAAGGCGGTGGCCACACATCCTGTCGGACAACGGCCGCAGCGGGTGTTTCCCAGTGAGGCATCGGCCGGACACATGGCATTATAATAACAACCCTGCGACCAGGTGGTGGTCGTCAACGGGCCAACGGCCAATAACTGCTGCGTGGATTGCTGAAAATTGGGGTTTTCGTATTTCACCCAGTTTTCGTTCACTTCGTATAAGTTATTGGACACATCGTCAGAAGCTACTTCATATATTTGGGCATTGTACTGATCAATCATCCAGGTAAGGCAACAGGGCAGGTCGTTCATATCAAAAACGCCTGTAGACGAATAACCCAACACCGGTTCTATCCTTTCGTCGGCGGCTACCAATACAAAACCACCCTGATCCATATTAAACACATACATGGTGGGAATTTCGTGAGTATATAACGTTTTTTCATTTGCTATCTGTACCTGAGCTGCGGACTTCGAAGGAGTTGAAAAACATTCATTGTAAATGTTTTTTGCTACTGTTTTTGCTCTTTCTACAGAAACATACTGGGCGTATGATCCGCTGACAAATAACATTGTTAATAATCCGGCCAGCAGGCCTTTTAAACGTGTCGAGTTATAAACTCTGAAAGATAGATTTTTTTTCATTGGGCTGAAAATTTATTAATGTTTCGTTTTTTTAGATGTATTTAATTTGTTGCTAATTTGGTGCAAAATTATCAAAAAAACTTGTTTCGTAGGGAAATCGGGAAAATAAATGATAACATCTTTTTTGAGATTCCACAATCAAAATATGATCTTTTATGGCAGATTATCTGCCGTACATTTTTATAAACTTCAAGTTTTTGAATTTGTTTTCGCTTTTCAAATTATGAAAAACACCGCTAAGAATGCGGCCTGCCTGCGTGGCGCGGTTATAACAGCCACGGTGGCTTCGGGAGCTTCAGCCACCGTTCAGATCTATCACTCCTGGTTGAAAATGACAGTACAACGGTGTGTAAGGAGTACGCCGCAGTTTGTGGTGAAGCCTCTATCTACAAATTATTTTTTATCTTTTATTGTTTTACAATCAAATATAGCCATTATTAATTAGAGGCTTCGTGAGAAATCACTAATTTTGATGTTTAAAATTTTGTGATGCGGCTTCAGAAAAATTATTCGTCCAGACGTTACGTTATTTCAGGCATTTTTTTAGTGTTTGGCGTGATATTTCTGATTCGTTTGTTTTATATGCAGGTTATTGATAATACGTATCAGTCGTCGGCCCGCAACAATGCGTTTCGCTATATCACCGAATATCCTGCGCGTGGCCTAGTGTATGATCGCAACGGAAAACTCTTGTTGTTCAATGAAGCGGCCTACGACCTGATGGCCATTCCGCGGCAGATTCCCGATAATTTTGATTCTGCTGGGTTTTGCGCCTTCACGGGGATAGCACAGGCCGATTTAAGGAAAAAGCTTAAAGCCGCCTATAAATATTCGCCTTATCT
Source organism: Bacteroidales bacterium (assembly GCA_018004645.1). Lineage (GTDB taxonomy): Bacteria > Bacteroidota > Bacteroidia > Bacteroidales > CAIWKO01 > CAIWKO01. The sequence continues at coordinate 25,823 of JAGNBV010000032.1, read as the reverse complement.
TCCTACAATTATCGAAGAAAAATTGCCCAAAGAAGTCTATGCCATGCTTCAGGAAAAACTGCTGGAATATCCTGGGTTTTATATACAGACCAGGACTATCCGTAACTATCCTCAGCCGTATGCTGCACAGATACTGGGTTATATCGGCGAAGCCACCCCTGAACTTATCGATACCAACGAGTATTATCGCCCAGGCGATTATATCGGTATCAGCGGCCTGGAAAAATCCTATGAAGAGGAATTGCGTGGAAAGAAGGGTTACCACATTATCATGGTAGACGTTCATGGCAGGGATATGGGCAGTTATATGGAAGGGAGATACGACCTGAAAGCCAGGGCCGGCCAAAAATTGTTTACCACTCTGGACATTGAACTGCAGTCGTATGCCGAACAGCTCCTGAAAGACAAGCGGGGCAGCGTGGTGGCAATCGATCCCCAAACCGGTGGTATCATTGCTATTTCATCGAGTCCTACCTACGATCCCAACATCCTGGTGGGCCGCGACCGGACCAAGAATTATCTGAAACTTATTTCGGACAAAAACCTGCCCCTTTTCAACCGTGCTTTGTCGGGGCGATATCCTCCGGGGTCAACTTTCAAGCCACTGATAGGACTTATTGCCTTACAGGAAGGCGTGCTGAATACTACGGTGGCCTATCCCTGCCATGGCGGATTCCCATTAACGCAGGGGAAAATGGTGAAATGTCACGGGCATTATTCGCCTATCGCCTTGCACGGTGCCATACAGACATCATGTAATGCTTATTTCTGTAAGGCATTTAAAAACATTCTCGAAAACAAGAAATATGAAAATACCACGGAACGTTTTGATGCCTGGCGCAGCCATGTGCTGAGTTTTGGGGTGGGAAAACGACTGGGGGTGGACCTGCCGGGCGAGTCGGAGGGCAACATTCCCACCAGCAAGTATTATGATAAGTATTTTGGGAAAAGCCGCTGGCGTGCGCTGACGGTGATCTCGCTGGGTATCGGGCAGGGAGAAATACTGCTTACGCCTTTGCAGCTTGCCAATTTCGCGACCGTTATTGCCAACAGGGGTTATTATTACACGCCGCACATTGTAAAAGCCATTGGAAAAGAGACTAATTATACTAAAAAATTTCTGAAAAAGCACAAGGCCACCGTAGATCCTCACTATTTCGATTATATCGTCGAGGCCATGTACGCTGTGGTAGAAGGCGGTACGGCACATAATGTGCGGATGGACAGCATCAAGGTATGCGGGAAGACGGGTACGGCTCAGAATGCCGGCAAAAATCACTCTATATTTATTGCTTTTGCCCCGAAAGATAATCCGCAGATTGCGATAGCCGCCGTAGTCGAAAATTCGGGTTATGGCGCTACGTGGGCTGCGCCGGTGGTCAGCCTGATGATTGAAAAGTATCTTACCCGCAAGGTGAAACGGCCCGACCTGGAAAAGGAAATCATGGAGTCGAAACTTATTGACAATAACCAATGAGCACATCGCGAAATACCAAGGCCAATATAGACTGGGTGCTGATAGCGCTGTATGTGTTTTTTATCTTCATAGGACTGATGAATATTTATTCAGCCGGTTATTCTGAGGAGCATAAGGCATTTTTTGATTTTTCGCAGGAACACGGCAAACAAATGATATGGATGGCTGCTGCGCTGTTAGTGGCATTATGCGTAATGGTTATTGATGCCAGGTTTTTTTCCACTTTTGCCTATATCATTTATGGGCTGGCCATACTCTTGCTCCTGATAACCCTGTTTATCGGCAAGGAGATACATGGCTCCTGCTCGTGGATTGTCATTACCGAATCGGTGAGGTTTCAGCCTCTGGAGCTTGCCAAATTTGCCACGAACCTGGCGCTGGCGAAATTTTTGAGCAGTATAGATATCAGGATACAGGACTTGTCTACGCGCGTGAAAGCCTTTGCCATGCTGGCGGTGCCGGTAATCATCATCTTGTTGCAAAACGAAACCGGGTCAATGTTGGTTTTTGCCGCGTTTATTTTTGTGCTTTACCGCGAAGGATTGTCGGGAAACGTCCTGATAATAGGTTTTGCCATGATATTTTTGTTTATCTTTTCATTGTTGATCAATAAGTTTATTGTTAGCGGTTTTATTTTGGCCGTGGCTGTGCTATTGTTCTTTTTTATCAGAAGGAGCCGGAAAAATATCATGAATTATTCTTTGATTGTCGCAGGTATCATAGCTTTTGTTTTTAGCGTGAATCTATTCTATGAGCATGCGCTGCAGCCGCATCAGCAAAAACGTATCGATGTGTTGCTGGGCAAAATATCGGATGTGAAAGATGCCGGTTATAATGTGAATCAGTCGAAGATAGCCATTGGTTCGGGCGGTTTTTTTGGCAGAGGCTTTCTGCATGGCACACAAACCAAATTCAAATTTGTACCGGAACAGAATACCGATTTTATTTTTTGCACTATCGGAGAGGAATGGGGCTTTGTGGGCAGCCTGCTGGTTTTAGGTGTTTTTGTGTTTTTTATCCTTCGCATACTTTTTATTGCAGAAAGACAACGGTCTGCTTTTAGCCGAATTTACGGTTATGGCCTGGCTTCGATAATATTTTTTCACGTGGTGATAAATATTGGGATGACCATCGGATTAGCTCCCGTTGTAGGGATACCTTTGCCTTTTATAAGCTATGGCGGTTCTTCGCTGCTGGCTTTTACCCTGCTGTTGTTCGTGTTTATAAAACAGGATGCCAGCAGGATGCAGGTGCTGTAATACCTGTTAGAAATTTAATATATGTATTGCCTTATGGTATAGTGCCGATGCAACAGATGTTATAGTCCACACTTCGCTTCATTCATTTGCACTATTTATTTTGACCATCGGCATAACCAAATAAGAAATATCAATTAGTCCCATAGGACGTATTGATATTTCATTTTGGTATAAAAACACAATATCCTTATTCCGAATCCGGGTCAATAGTGAACCACTTTTTCAACCCACGAATGTTCGTCACCTTTAAATTCAAGATAGTATAGGCCTTTTGAAATACTAATGCTTCTTGAATTGATCTCTATGGTGTGTTTGCCGGCAGCAAACATCTGGTCGGCCAATAGTATGCTTCGGCCAAGAAGGTCAACAAGCGAAATTTCTATATGTTGGCTGCACGTTAATTCAAACGACACGGTGGCGTTGTCGCCGAAAGGATTGGGGAAGACCGTAACAAGCGGATTGTGCTTGCTTTCTTCGATGTCAGAAGCATCTATAACCACTACTCCATTCGAATTGCACACAGACATCAGACCGGCGCCATTTTCGGACTTTATGCTGAAATAATAGGTCTGTCCGGCTGACAGTGTCAATGCCGATTCAGTAATGGAGGTGTTTTGTCCGTTATCAGTCCACCCTATCACATCCGTTCCTCCCTGTGTGGTGCCTATGGCGTACCAATACCTGGAAATTCCTGAATTGGTGTCGGCAGAGGCCATCCAATTGGCCGAAAGGGTGGTAAGAGAATTTGTCTCGCTGATATCGCTACCGGTACCGTCATTTACCATAGCGCACAGAGGTGCCGTCCAATCAATGTTGGCATTTAAAACACCAGGGGAAGAAATATTATTGATTTTATCAATTGCTAATGTATAAATGATGCATGAGGGTTGAGCGGTATCCGCGTTTTCAAACATAACATCCTTGTTGGCTCCTGCCCCAACTGTAATAAGCTGCGACGAGCCGCGTGACCGGTAAACCCTGAGGTTGTCATATACTGCATTGCAGTCGGCGCTGCGTAATGAAATGTAAGAACCGCCAGTGATGGGAGAAGGATCTGTCCAGTTAAGCATGAGGATATTATTCAGGTAAACATTGATCAATCCTGAGGCGGGATTGTACACAACCTTAAAGTCATAGGTGATTCCGGGTGTAAGGTCATAAGTAACCGTATCGACAAACGCAAGCACGTTATTTGTTCCTTTCTGAATTTCTATCTTGTTTTGGTCGAAACGGAAAAATGCAAGGTAGGAATTACCGCGGTTTGTTTGCGTGGGGTCATCAACAAAAAAGTGCAGTCCGAAACGTTTTAGGGTGGCGCTGCTGCCCGTGGTAGTGCCCGTCCAGTGATACAGGTAGGTGTACCCTGAAGTTTGGGCTAACGGGCTGTAAAGATTGCTGTTCGTATTAGTATCATCGGTCTGGTTGAGCTTGTTGCTGATGATTTCCCAGGTGCCGCCTCCGGCCGGGATTTGCCAGATTGGGTTGATGGTGCTGTCAAAATCATCGCGGCAAAAACCGTTAGCCCCGTTGGCGCTCCACTCAGTGCCATCAAAATAACTCACATTATAGAATTGTTCCTGGACACCTGACAGGGAGTCTGTATCTGTAAATGATGCGGTAAAATCGTCCGTCTGCCATGTTCCGGTTGTGTTAACGCTTGTTACAGGCCCTGTCCAGTCAATTTTTACATTTTTGGCTGCCTGTGGTGACCAGTTGCCGTGTACATCGTTTATTATTGTGTTTATCCTGCATGCTTCCATGGTAGAATCGGGACTTTCGTAGCGCACATCTTTGTTGTTGTAAGGCCCAACAGTGATAGTAACGCTGCTGCCGCGGCTTTTGCGCACTTTTACATTATCAAAAAAACCGTCACAATTACCGGTTCGCAGCGAGATATAGTTGCCTGAGGTAATGGGCGAAGGATCTGTCCACGAGGCAACCAGGGTAGTATTTATCCATATTTTGATTTGCCCTGATGACGGGCTGTAGGTAACTTTATAGTCATAGGCAGTTCCTGCGTTGATAGCGTATGGATAGGTATTGATCAACGTCAGCGAGTTTGAAAGTGATTTATAGATTTTGCAGTTGCCGAGGTCGGCTTCAAACCATACCAGATAGGAGTCTCCGCGGTTAGCGGAGGTGGCTTCGCTGGCAAAAAAGTGTAGCCCTGCGCGTCTGTCGGTGCCTGTGCCGGTTATATTACCCGTCCATTGGTACATGTATTCATTTGCCGATGTCTGGGCCACTGCTGCCGAAAGGATTGTATTGTATAACGATTCATCGGTTTGTTCCAGCTGTCCGCTGGTTACTGTCCAGTTGCCTGCGCCGGTGGTCGTTTGCCATTCGGCATTTACCGCACTGTTGAAGTTATCGTTGAAGTATCCGTTCATTCCGTTAGCGCGCCATTCGGTGCCGTTATAGTCCATCACCTGGTAATATTTTTTGCTTACCCCGCTTCCGCCCGAATTGTCGGTATCGGTAAAAGAGGTGATGAAGTCTTTGGATTGCCAGTCAGGCCCTGCTACAACAACGGTGGTTGGTGCGGTAACATCACAGGCGGGTTTAACAAATGGTGTTCCCGGCACATAGTTTGATCCTGAAGTCACCCTCCAATAGTAAGTTACTCCGTCCTGGATGGTCCATGGGGTAACCCCGTCGGTATGGTCAACAAAACCGGAAGGCCCGGTGTAGGAGGTAAGTCCCGAAACAAATTTCCAGTAATAAGTAGAAAAACTGGAGCTTGTCGAAACATCAATATGCCAGCCGCTGCCCGAATTTGACCAGGAAAAATTTACAGCCGTGGCAGGACACGCGGCAACTGTAACCGTTGGGTTTGCCGGTAGCGTAGTGCAGGTATGCATAGTAAAAGACGGCCCGCTATAAGTGCTGGAGCCACATGTTATTCTCCAGTAATAAGTAGTGCCTTGCTGAAAAACAAGGGGGGTAACTCCGTCGGCATGGTCCACAAAACCGGTTGGTCCTGTGTAGGAAGTAAGTCCTGATACAAATTTCCAGTAATAGGTGGAAAAACTGGAACTTGTTGAAACGTCAATATGCCAGCCGGTTCCAGAATTAGTCCATGAAAAGGTAACATTGTCGTCGGGACATGCAGATTGTGAGGTGGCCAGATTTGTTGGGTTAGTAGGGGCAGTGCCGCTGCATGCGTTAAAATAGTTTATCCAGGTCGTCCAGGGCATAGCGCCGGGACAGGATGTTGATGTGCCGGGCATTTCCTGATGTCCACAAATGCCGGGTGAGTTGTGAAACGATGCCGGGATGTCGTACAGGTCGGCAAAATAGCAAACCATTGTCGCCGAAGCCTGTAGCATGGGCGTGCTGTTCCAGAGGCTGGGATTGGATGCCGTTGCTTCGTGTTCAACGCCTATCGACCGGCTGTTGTTCAAGGGATACCCGCTGGCGCCGCAGTGCCAGGCCTTGTTGGCTACGGCAACACATTGTGTTATCTGCCCATCGGATGAACGTATTACAAAGTGAGCGCTGGCTTCAGCGCTGCAGTTGTGAAACCAGGAGATCGCGCCGGCATAGGTGCCCACCCCCACATAATGATGTACCCAGGTGTCAATGTCCACTCCGCCTCTGCCGGTGGTGTAATTACAGGAAATAAAATCAGAAATGGCCGGGCTGTAGTCAGATGATTTGGCGGGGTTAGTGTTTTTCGTAATCTTTGAGTCAATATTAATCTGAGGGTGGGCTGCAATCGTTATGGCTTCGTTCCATACGGTAGGAGCCTCAACACCATTTTTCAATACATCATAATAACGTCGAGCCTGCTGTTCGCGGAGTTCTTCATTAATCAGCCCGCTGAATTTTTTCACGGCATCAAACCAGTCTTCGGTTTTTTTATGTTTTTTGTTCCCGCCATATTTTTTGATGAGTGCTGCCGCCCCGCGGATGTTTTGCAGGGCGTTGTCTTTAAGAATTTGCGGGTCCAGTTTTAGCAACGCCGCTGCTTCGTTAAGCGTAGAGCAATAGGCATTGTCCACCAGGTGCATAATGCCCCATCCCTTGTCTATGGAGGGGCCTACCTGTGTCCAGTTGTTTTCAACCTGGCCGATAACCATGAGCAGTTCGGCGGGCACGCCAAACTCTTTGCCGGCTCTTTTAAAATATTTTTCCAGCGTAGTAACATTGGGGTGAGGTCGGTTAAAGTATTTAAGCCACTGCTGCCCTTCATCGCCGGAATAAAAATTTTGGTTTGTCATACTGGCTACAACACCAATATAGCGTGTCAGGTCGCGTTGCACAAAAACGCCATCTTTGGTTTTGGTCGTGGTAATTTTTGTGTTGAGAAACTCATCTGTGCTCAGTTGTGCATAGGTAGTTAAGGCTGAAAATGCCAAAAGAAACAATAAAAATTTTTTCATATTCGAAAAATATTTGGTAGCATAAAACTATTAATAATTGATTAATTCCAATGAAGATGAAAAGTCGTGTGCGCGTATTTTTAATACATAAATTCCCTTTAACAGCTTGAGTTCTTCAGCATCTATCGTTAACGTGTTTTTGCCTTTGGAAATAGTTTTTTCCGATAACACTAATTCTCTTCCATACATATCGGTCAGTGTTACGGTAATTTCGCGATCGTTGGCAGAAAAATAGGTTATCGTGGTGGTCTTGTTAAACGGATTCGGAGACGCAAAAATAACGCTTTCGTCAGCGTTTTCCGAAATGCCGGTAGGCGTAAACAAAATAGCGCCATCAGAGCTGCAGATGCTTTTCAATCCTGCTCCGTTCTCAGTTTTTACGCTGAAGTAATAGGTCTGTCCGTCGATAAGCGACAAGCCGTTTTTTGTAACTGAAGTGTTTAGCGCGTTATCCGTCCATCCGGTAATATTGGTGTCGCCCGGCGTGGTGCCAATGGCATACCAATATCCTGCAATTCCCGAATTCGTGTCTGTAGAGGCCGTCCAGTTTGCCGATAGTGTTGTTGGCGAGGTTGTGGTATCGGTGTCGGTGCCGGTTCCGTCGTGAACCGTGCTGCACACAGGCGGTGTCCAGTCGATGTTCAGGTCGTAATAGTCGATTGCCGAGAGGTTTCCTGCAGCGTCGTTGACGATGGATTTTATTTTGGCTCCGGGTGTGGACGGGCCGGGATTCTGATAGCGGATATCTTTGTCAGCAGCATTGCCGACCGTAACAGTCACCGAGGGGTACCGCGAACGGTAGATCTTCAGTTCATCCAGGTATACTTTGCTGTTGCCGGTGCGGAAGGAGAAATATTTTCCTGAGGTGGTCAGCGGGCTGGTGTCGGTCCAGGAGCTTAAAAATACATTGTCGCGGTATACAGAAATTTTCCCGGTAATTCTGTCGTGGATAATCTTAATGTTATACCATTGTCCCAAATTGGTAGTAACATTGTTTACGACCTTGGTTTGGGTATAGACGTTGTTCACCACACGGTAGAATTCGAGGGCTGAAGTTTCCTGCCTGAAAAAGATAAAATATGAGTTGCCTCTGTTGCTGAGGCTGCCGCTGTCGCTGTAGAAATGGAATCCAAACCGGTGTTGGCTGGTGCTATGGGTGGCCGGATCAATTTTTAGGTTGAAATCATACAGATAACGGTTGGAGAGGCCTTGGTTCAACTTTGCATATATGTTGGTATTACTTACGGAAGTGTCTGTCTGTATCAGTTTTCCGTTGTTAACCGTCCATGTGCCGCTGCCGGCGGGTACCGACCACACGGGGGTGTTGTAGGTGTCGAAGTTGTCGCAAAAGAAACCTTTTGTGGCGTTGGCATGCCATTCTGTGCCGTCGAAGTCGAGCACCTGGTAATAACTTTTTTCGATGCCGGACCCGCCTGTGTTGTCAGTATCGGTGAAGGTGGCCGTAAAATCCTGTGTTTGCCAGGCGCCGGCCACGTTTGTTGTGGTTACGGGGGCAACATTATCAATGTTTATGTTAATGTTTACAGGCAGACTTTCGTTGTGCAATTTGTCGCAACTGGTAATTACATAGTCTATGCCAGGGTAAGAGGCAAGTGTAATGTTGTCGTTGTAAGAAGTAACAGAGTCCGGTACAAAGCAAAGAATTTGTTTTGGATCTGCAATGTTTACCTGGGAGCCATCGGTCTGGCGGTAAATGACATAATATTTAGCGCTGTCGCCATCAGAGGCAGCTGCAGGAGCCTGCCAGCTAAGGGTTATGCTGTTCGTTGTAGCAGTAAAGGTGGCATTAAGCGGAGGCAATGGCGCAACTGAATCAAGCCAGGGCATGGTTGGCAGCAAACATTTGTATTTATTATACGAAACTGACAAGGAATCCGCAAAATTTTTCAGATTGTCGGTAATGGAGGAGGTGTTGTAAAAAACATTTCCCTGGACTTTGTAATTCAATACACGTGTGCTGTTGATCTGGTCTAAAATGTTCATGATGGTCCAGTTTCCCCCCGAAGGGTTTAGCTGGTATGACGCCATTCCGGCATAACAATGCCTCCCGTTGGTGGCCGCCTGGGTGCCCCACCAGTCCACTAACGTATTGAAATCCTGGTTGGTGCCTATTTTCCAGTATAATTGCGGGGAGACGTAATCTATACTATGGTCGTTTAGCCAGGCAATAGGGTCGCAATATATGGCATCGTAAGATGATAAGCCTGTAATCCCTGCGGGAACACCGTTTTTCCAGATACCGAACGGACCGATTCCGAATTTTACCCAGGGTTTTAATGATTTTATAGTGTCATTTACCATAGCAACCATCAGGTTGACATTGTCTCTTCGCCAATCGGCCTTGTTGGTGAATCCCCGCGGGTCAGCAGCAAATGCGGCATCGTCATCAAAGACATAACCGGTTTGGGGATAAGGATAAAAATAATCATCAAAATGTATCCCGTCAACCCCATAACGGTTGACAATATCGGCGACTACCGTAGTCAGGTAACTGCGCACCTGCGGCAGGCCAGGGTTTAACAGTTTTATGGTGTTGTAGGTAACACACCACGAGGGATGAGTTACTGATATATGAGTGCCGGCAACACTGCTACTGTTAATGTTAACCACGGCCCTGTATGGATTTAGCCAGGCATGAAATTCAATGCCTTGTTTATGGGCTTCATCAACAAAAAAAACCAGCGGGTCGAATCCCCCGGCGGGGGCTACACCCTGCGTGCCCATAAGCCATTCGGACCACGGCTCGTAAGGACTGTTGTAAAAGGCATCACACGAAGGGCGGATTTGAAAAAAAATGGCATTAATGCCTGCATTTTTAAGCGAACTTATTAATGCGACATACTGGCTTTTGAGCGTGTTTACCGAAAGACCGGTTGTTGAAGGATAGTCGATGCAATATACGGTGGCAACCCAGGCACAGCGCATTTCTCTTTTCAGGTAAGTGGTTTGTTTGTACGGTAAAACAGCCGATTCAAAATATTCAGGCTTCTGATTCACAGCATTCGGCAGTTGGCCATTTGTCATCAGTGGCTGTTGTATGGGCATGTTGTTATCCGTCTGTTGTTGCCCCATGAGTGAAAGGCAACATAAAAAAGTCAGCGCCAAAAATGCACATCGGCCAAAACATCTATAAAGAGTACGTTTCATTATCCCTGTTCCTGTTTAGAATTTGATAATTTTAATTTTTTTGACATTGTCGCGGTATTCTAATTTTACAATGTAATTTCCTTTTGCCAATGCCAATTCTTTTTTAATGCCGACACTATGTTTACCGGCAGCGAAATTGCCGCATGCCAGTATCTTTTGTTTTCCCAACATGTCTGTCAGTATAATCCTGATAAATTGTTCATCGCTTAACTCAAAAAACAGGGTGGTGTTGTCACTGAAGGGGTTTGGAGAAACGTATGCGGGTTGTTCCGGACTGTTTTCAGCGATATGGGAAGCAATATAAAATGTTATACCATCAGAACTGCAAATGTTTTTCAATCCTGCTCCGTTTTCAGTTTTTACGCTGAAGTAATAGGTCATTCCGTCGATAAGCGACAAGCCGTTTTTTGTAACCGAAGTGTTCAGCGCGTTATTCGTCCATCCGGTAATATTGGTGTCACCCGGCGTGGTGCCAATGGCATACCAATATCCTGCAATTCCCGAATTCGTGTCTGTAGAGGCCGTCCAGTTTGCCGATAGTGTTGTTGCCGAGGTGGTGGTGTCGGTGTCGGTGCCGGTTCCGTCGTGAACGGTGCTGCACACAGGCGGTGTCCAGTCGATGTTCAGGTCGTAATAGTCGATTGCCGAGAGGTTTCCTGCAGCGTCGTTGACGATGGATTTTATTTTGGCTCCGTGCGTGGCCGGGCCTTGATTCTGATAGCGGATATCTTTGTCAGCAGCATTGCCGACCGTAACAGTCACCGAGGGGTACCTCGAACGGTAGATCTTCAGCTCGTCCAGATACACTTTGCTGTTGCCGGTACGGAATGAGAAATATTTTCCAGAGGTGGTCAGCGGGCTGGTGTCGGTCCAGGAGCTTAAAAATACATTGTCGCGGTATACAGAAATTTTCCCGGTAATTCTGTCGTGGATAACCTTAATATTATACCATTGTCCCAAATTGGTAGTAACATTGTTTACGACCTTGGTTTGGGTATAGACGTTGTTCACCACACGGTAGAATTCGAGGGCCGAAGTTTCCTGCCTGAAAAAGATAAAATACGAGTTGCCCCTGTTGCTGAGGCTGCCGCTGTCGCTGTAGAAATGGAATCCAAACCGGTGTTGGCTGGTGCTATGGGTGGCCGGATCAATTTTTAGGTTGAAATCATACAGATAACGGTTGGAGAGGCCTTGGTTCAACTTTGCATATATGTTGGTATTACTTACGGAAGTGTCTGTCTGTATCAGTTTTCCGTTGTTAACCGTCCATGTGCCGCTGCCGGCGGGTACCGACCACACGGGGGTGTTGTAGGTGTCGAAGTTGTCGCAAAAGAAACCTCTGGAGGCATTAGCATGCCATTCTGTGCCGTCGAAGTCCAGCACTTGGTAATAACTTTTTTCGATGCCGGACCCGCCTGTGTTGTCAGTATCGGTGAAGGTGGCCGTAAAATCCTGCGTTTGCCAGGCGCCGACCACGTTTGTTGTGGTTACGGGGGCAACATTATCCGTTGTGCACTGCCAAACAGCGCGGAACCCGGGATTTATGGTGCCGCCATCGGAATGCCATTTTAAGGTCAGCGAGTTTCCTGTGGAGGATATCAGTCCCGGACTTCCTGTGGTGTTGCAAAATTTTCCAAGGCTTGGTGCTGTGGTGTTGGGCCCGTCGAAGATTTCCAGGTAGTCGTAATCGCACACCGAGCCGCTGCCTGCTTCCACGTCAAAAGCCGAAAACTGCAGGTTTACGCCGTAAGCGCCTGTTGGTGCAATGGTATAGGTAAAATCTTCGCCGTTGTAATAGTTTCGTTCCGGTCCACCCATATCATAAATGGTGTCGGAACAGGGGACGGTGGCGCAGGTGGAAAATTTGTCGCTGATTTTATTCCAGTAATTTGAATAGCCGTTGTCATAACCCAAAGCCCAAATTCCAATACCGCCGATACCGCGCTGGTTGACCAGGTCGAAACGTTTGCCAAGGCTGTAAGCATCGTCAATCCAGCACTGGTACCACTGGCTGCCGATCTGAAAGGTGTAATAAGGACTGAACGAAGTGTTGTTCCAAAGTTTGGTGGAATAATAGCCGTCGGCGTTGGCCCTGACGACTTTATATGTGGGAGAAGTACCTGTGGCTGTAGTGGAAGACCCAACAGAATTATCAGTTGTAGCCCATTGTTTGCCATAATATGGCAGGCCTAAAATGATTTTTGATAAAGGAACCCCTTGGTTTTGATAATAAGTAATGGTTTTTGCCAACGTGTAATTATATCCTGTATTAAAGTTGTACAGAGGATCGGTAGGGCCGGCCATAGAGCTACCGCCCCAATAATAATCATAACCCATGATGATAAACATATCCACGTAATTTACCAGTGCCCGGGCCGAAAATTTATTGGCAGTCCATTCCACGGCAGGCAGGCAATAGCTCACCTGGGAGCCGGGTATAGCCGTGTGCATCTGGTTGCAGAGGGCAATCATAAATGTTTTAAAATTAATAGAGTCCGAAGAAGCCATCCCCTCAAAGTCAATATTCACGCCATTTGCACCCCGCGACTGAATAAGGTTTATCAGGTTGGTGATAAGAGTTTGCCGGGCCGTGCTGTTTGCCAGAAAAGAGGTCAGGTTGGCCTGGTTCATCAGCGTTACACAAAGATCAACTTTCACCCCGTGGGCAAGGGCGGCATTAACGGCGGCATCTGTGGCCCAATTGTGGGTATTGTTTGCGTTACCTGTGGAATAATTAACCTCATACGAAAAGTGACACATGTGCGACAACAGGTTCCATTGGTAATTCAGATAGTCCGTGCCGGCCCAGTATGGATTCCATCCATAAACAACTTTGTTTAGGGTGCAGGTTTTGTTTTGTTTTGGCAGCAAAGTTTTTGGTATTCCGGGGTTCTGGGCATAAAAAAGGCTGTCCCATTGTTCATTGCGTTGAAAATTGTACTGACTGTATTTTTCGCTTTCTTCCTGTACTATCGATTTGAAATTTTGCGGCATTGATTCCGCCTGAATTTCCTGATTTTGCTGTGATGTTTTTGTATGCGATACTTTCCCTGCTACGGCAGTCTGAATATTTTCATCCGGGAGGTTCTCGTTTTGATTCTGGCTAAAGGCAGTAAGGCTCATGGATAACAGCAGCGGGAGAATAATTTTTTTCATGTCAGGGGAACAGGTTATGATAAAACAAAAATAAAAAAATATACAAGGCAAATGGTATCGTTTTCCGGTAAATTTTTATCACGTGGATGCTTTCTTATGCGCAGGCCTTATATGGTTATGCTGAAAACTGCCCGGAACAAAATCCGGTTGAAATAAATGGCAGAAATTTTACGAAATTAAAAATTCCTCAACAACAGCTCTTTCGAAAGTTGTTCCAGGTTTTTTTTATCGGCTGAGGGCACTCTTATGTTTTTGAGATGGCTCAGTGCTTTTGAGGAGTATGCATCCATCATATCTTCGGCACATTTTTTTACGCAAAGCTTTTCATAGATGACTGTTACGGCCTTCACCTTGGTGTCGGGTTCTATTGTGGTATCGGTAAAATAATTGACCAGCGTTGCACGGGTGTCTTCATCAGCCATTTCGATGGCTTTCAGGAACATGAATGTTTTTTTCCCGGCCACAATATCGCCACCCTTTTTCTTTCCGAATACTTTTTCGTCACTGAATATATCCAGAATATCATCTTTCAGTTGAAAGGCCATCCCGAGGTTTTCGCCGAAGAGGTAAATTTCGTTGGTATCTTGTTCGGAGGCGCCGGCCACAATGGCCCCTGCTTTCAGGCTTGAGGCGATAAGCACCGCGGTTTTCAGGCGTATCATCTCCAGATAATCAGCAATACTAACATCCGGGCTCTGTTCGAAATTCATGTCGTATTGTTGCCCTTCACAAACCTCGATAGCAACTTTTGAAAGCAGTTGTACCAATGGTTTAAGCGTTTTTTCGCCGGAGCCGGCAATAATTTCGAAGGCCTTTGCAAACATGGCGTCTCCTGACAATATTCCGATATTGGTATTCCATTTTTTATATACGGTTTCTTTTCCCCTGCGCAGGGGGGCAACATCCATAATGTCGTCGTGGACCAGCGTAAAATTATGAAATACTTCCAGGGCGAGCGCTGCCGGCAAGGCCGCAGACACATCGCCCCGGAACATTTCGCAGGCCATGAGTGTCATCACGGGACGGAGACGTTTTCCGCCCATGGTCAACGCGTAGGCCATAGGTTCGTATAACTCTTTGGGCTCTTTGACAAAAGTAATCTCTTCCAACTTGTCATTAAGAAGCTTGAGATATGCCGGTGTTTTTTCCATTACTGGCTGATCGTTTTTATGGCTTCGTTGGCAATTACCAGTTCTTCGTTGGTGGTGATAACCATAACTTTAACTTTAGAACCCGGTTTGGTCAGCACAATGTCTTTGCCGCGCGAAACTTTGTTGAGTTCGTAATCGAAATCCACGCCAAGAAACTCGAGGCCCTGCATCACGCCTTCGCGGGTGTTGACAGCATTTTCGCCTATGCCTCCCGTAAAAATTATCAGGTCCACGCCTTCCATTCCTGCGGTATACGCCCCGATATATTTTTTTACCCGGTAGTTATACATCTTCAGGGCCAGCGCTGCGCGTTTGTTCCCTTTATTGGCGGCATCTTCAATGTCGCGCATGTCAGAAGAAACACCGGTAATTCCAGCCATGCCGCTTTTTTTGTTGATGAGGGCGTTGGCTTGTTTGATGTCGAGTTTTTCTTTTTCCATCAGAAAAAGCAGTGCGCCCAGGTCGAGGTCGCCGCAGCGGGTTCCCATAATGAGGCCTTCCACCGGGGTTAATCCCATGGAGGTGTCAAAGGATTTTCCGTTTTTTATGGCAGCTATCGAAGCTCCGTTGCCGAGGTGGCAGGTGATGATTTTTGTTTCTTCAAGTTTTAGCCCCAGTAATTTGCAGGCTTTTTGTGAAACAAAACCATGGCTGGTACCGTGGAATCCGTAACGGCGCACTTTGTATTTGTCGTACAGTTCATAAGGCAACGCATATAAATAGGTGTGTTCGGGCATGGTCTGATGAAACGCCGTGTCGAAAACGCCGCATTGTTTTATATCCGGCAAAAGTTTCTGAATGGCATAAATACCTTTCAGGTTGGCTGGATTGTGCAAAGGGGCCAGGTCGGAACATTCTTCCATTTTATCGATAATTTCCTGCGTGATAAGTACACTGCCACTGAATTTTTCGCCGCCATGCACCACCCGGTGTCCTACCACATCAATTTCGTGTTTGTCTTGGATAACGCCGTGTTCGGGGTGTAGCAAAGCCTTGAGAATGAGGTTTATACCATCGGTATGGTCGTGTATGGGCTGAATACTTACGACTTTATCTTTGCCTTTGGGCACATGGGTAAGTTCGCTGTTGTCCATGCCGACACGTTCCAGCAATCCTTTGGCCAGCAGGTCGGCTTCTTCGTTCATCTTTATGAGTTGGTATTTAATTGATGAACTTCCGCAGTTTAATACAAGTACTTTCATTTTATTTTGTTATTAAGTTTATATGTTTGTTTTGTAAATTATTTTCCAGACTGGCAAGCGGTAATGGCCACTAAATTAACAATATCCATTACCGAACATCCTCTCGACAAATCGTTAATCGGGGCGGCTAATCCCTGTAAAATAGGGCCAATGGCTTCGGCATCGCCCAGCCGTTCCACCAATTTATAACCGATATTTCCGGCCTGCAGGTCGGGGAATACCAGCACATTGGCTAGGCCGGCGACCGGTGAGCCGGGAGATTTTTTTTGTCCTATAGATTCTATCAGTGCGGCATCGGCCTGCATTTCGCCATCGAAGTTCATTTCGGGGCGCATGGCTTTTGCTAAACCGGTGGCTTGTTTTACCTTGTCTGCCAGTTCGTGTTTGGCTGATCCTTTGGTGCTGAATGATAATAAGGCGATACGCGGATTTTCAATACCTGCAATCTGGCGGGCTGTGTCGCCGCTGCAAACGGCTATCTGGGCAAGTTCTTCTGCCGTAGGGTTAGGCGTAATGGCCACATCGGCAAAAATGAAGACACCTTTTTCTCCCAGATTCTCTTTTTTGGTTACCATAACCATAGCGCCCGAAACCACCGATATGCCGGGAGCGGTTTTTACTATCTGCAGGGCAGGCCTTACGGTGTCGGCCGTGGTGTGCTCAGCACCGCTCACTTCGCCGTCGGCATCGCCCATATATATCATCATCGGACCGTAGTATATATCCTGTTCAATGAGTTTTACGGCGTCTTCGTAAGTGATGCCTTTGCTTTTACGCAATTCCATCAGTTTTTGTACGTAACGTTCCTTGTCAGGAGAAGTTTTCGGGTCAATCTTGCGTGCTGCCGAAAGGTCAAGATTGAATTTATGTTCCAGCGATTGTATTTCTTCTAAATTTCCCAGGAGAATTAGTTGTGCATATCCTTCTTTTAATATAATGTCGGCTGCTTTCAGGGTGCGTTCCGAAATGCCTTCGGGCAGGACGATGCGTTTGTCGAGTTGTTTGGCTTTGTCGCAGATGTTTTCTAGTAAATTCATAAAATACTGTGTAGTTGAGTAAATAAATATTTGAATGATTAAATTTTTTGACAAAAGAAAAAAAATTATTGATACCGAGCCAATTTATTTTGATATTTCCGACAATATATTATCAATTTCTGTTTTGATTCAAAATTCTATCTGATTTTAATGGATATGAATTAGTCGGGTTAGAACATTTTTCAAATATGCTGGCAAAAATGTGCAACCCAATTTCGCCATATTTTGCTAATTTTGCACAATTTATGGTTGGAGATAGTCTTACATATAATGTCAATGCTCTGCCGCAGGAAAACGCCTCGTTTTTTAAAACATTTATCCGCTCACAGGATGAGGTATCCGCACAATTAGGCAAAACCTGTTTTGTGGGCCATTCCAAAGACAACCTGCCAGCAACATATGTAAAACAAACTTCGTCAAAATCGGATACTGCTTATTGCACCTCGGTTTTTTACACAGGACAGGACCCCGTGATACAAATTGTGCCTAAAGAAATTCCCGTCAGGCACAGTGATTCGTTTTTTTATCTGTTGCTGTTTTGTCTTGTTTTGGGAACGCTAATTCTTTTTGTGAAACACAGACGAATTTCTCAATTATTTAAAGCCTTTTACCTGCCGTATTTTACCAATCAGCTTATGCGGGAAGGGCTGATACAACGTGAGTTTTTTTCTTTTCCCCTGCTGTTGGTCTATTATATTTCCCTTTCCATGTTTATAGCGCAAGGACTGCATTTTTTTTATCAGATGGAAATAGACTTTTATTTTGTTTTGGAGATTTTGGGTGTTACCGTCGCATTATTTTTGTTCAGGAGTTTTCTGATCATATTGATAAAAATTGCTTTCAAAACCCCCGGGGAAACCGCAGAGTATAATACCAATAATTTTCTTTTTTCAATTATTACCGGCATATTTTTGACGCCTATGGTATTTGTGATACACTATATGAATGCCCCTGGCGCCAAAATCCTCTTTTTTGCGGTTTTGTTTATCACCTCCCTGTTGTTTTTATACCGGCTTGTCCGAAGTTTTTTAATCGGGATGTCAAACGAAGGACATCGTTTGTATTATTTTATTTTGTACCTTTGCACCATCGAAATTTTGCCCCTTGTTATTTGCGTTAAACTGTTGGTTAACATTTATTTTAAAGGGGTTTTGATTGTCTGAGAAAATTATTTATTAACTTAAAAAACACCGCATTGAAAGTTAAAAACATAATAATTTCGCAACCGCAACCTCCCAATTACGAAAAATCTCCCTATTACGATTTGGCGAAAAAGCATAATCTTAACATCCTATTTAAGAAGTTTATCTGTATTGAGCCCGTTTCAGCTCAGGAGTTCAGAAGGGAAAAAATCAATATTTTGGATCATACGGCCATAATTTTTACCTGCAACAATGCCGTAGATCATTTTTTCAGGCTGGCCAAAGAAATGCGCCTGACCATTCCCGATACCACCAAATATTTTTGTGTCTCCGAAAAAACGGCTTTTTATCTTCAAAAATATGTGCAGTTCCGGAAGAGAAAAATCTTCAACGGCAAAGAAAAACCCGAAGAACTCATTACCATCATAAAAAAACATTTGCAGGAAAAATTTCTTTTACCCTGCACGGAAGGCCACAAACAGGAAATCGTCAACCTGCTTCAGACCAACAAGATACCCGTTCGTAAGGCCATGATTTACCGCACCATCCCCAATATGGAAGTCAAACAGGATATCAACATTGCCAAGACAGATATGCTGGTGTTTTTCAGTCCGTTCGGAATCAAAGCGCTTTTCGAAAACTTCCCGGATTTTAAACAAAACAAAATGGTAATTGCTACCTGGGGAAATACAACTTTTAACGCCGCTATCGATGCAGGCCTGAATATAAGTGTTTTCGGACCCTCGCAAAGTTTTACCTCTATGCCGATGGCTATTGACGCCTTTCTCGATAAGGTGAAAAAATAATCAGAAACCTCCCGACAATGCCCTCCTTTTGCAAAGATGAACGCTTGTGCGGAAAAAAAAGCATAAGCCTCCTGATGGCAGAAGGAAAAAAATATTTTCAGTATCCCTTTGCCGTTAAATGGATTGACCTGCCGGACACTCAGCAGCCACCGGTACAGTTGCTGGTGGTGGTTGCCAAAAGACATTTTAAAAAAGCCGTGGACCGCAACAAAATAAAAAGGTATGTCAGAGAAGCCTATCGCAATAATAAGGAGTTGTTGTCCGTTTCTTTGAAAGAAAAAAATAAACATATTGCGTTGATGCTTTCTTACAGCAGTGAAAAAACATCCGCTTACCGGGAAATAGAAGCAAAAGTTCAGTTAATTTTAAAGTATCTGGCACAAAACATATGAAAAAGTATATCGGAAAATTTTTTATTCTGTTGATTAAAATTTATCAATACGGAATATCACCTTACCTGATGCCTTCGTGCCGTTACACACCATCGTGTTCCGCTTATGGAGTAGAAGCAATACAAAAATATGGGCCATTCAAGGGCGGATGGCTTACCTTGAAAAGAATCCTTTCGTGTAACCCCTGGGGCGGCAGCGGCTATGACCCGGTCCCGTAATTGATAAATATAAAATGAAGAAAATAAAAATACTTTTTTTAACGCTGACACTGCTATCTGTGCCGGCATTGGTGGGCCGGGCGCAGGATCAGGTTCAGAACGATTTTGAGATTTCCAAAAACATCGACATATTTGTCTCTCTTTATAAGCAACTCAATACCTATTATGTTGATGACCTGAATCCGGGACAGTTGATGAAAACAGCCATGGATGCTATGCTGAAATCCCTCGACCCTTACACGGTGTACATCCCCGAATCGGATATAGAAGATTATAAGTTTATGACCACCGGGCAGTATGGCGGCATTGGCGCCTTGATACATAAAAGGGGTAATTATGTGTTTATCTCGGAACCTTATGAAAATTCACCTGCCGACAAAGCCGGATTGAAAGCCGGAGATAAAATACTTGAAATCAACGGAAAAACTGCCCGCGGAAAAACCGTGGACGAAGTTAGCACCGCTCTGAAAGGCCAGCCGGGAACCAATGTTTCTTTGTTGCTCGAACGCGATTCTGCACAGGCAGCTTTCACCAAAGAAATTACCAGACAGGAAATAAAAATTGATAATGTCCCCTATTACGGAATGGTGGCCGACAGCATCGGTTACATTAATCTGAGCGAGTTCAAACAAAACGCCGGTAATGACGTAAAAAATGCTTTTGTTAAACTCAACGAGAACAAAAAACTCAAAGGCGTCATCATCGACCTGAGGGGCAATGGCGGCGGACTGCTCAATGAAGCAGTGAACATTGTCAATATTTTTATGGATAAGGGGCAGTTTGTTGTCAGCACCAAGGGAAGAATCAAAGACCAGAATCATATTCACAAAACTCAGGGAGCACCCGTTGATACCGAAATTCCTCTGGTTATCCTGGTGGATGGAGGCTCGGCTTCTGCATCAGAAATCCTTGCAGGATCCATTCAGGATCTCGACCGGGGCATTATTATTGGTCAACGGACTTTCGGAAAAGGCCTGGTACAAAATATTATCCCCCTGTCGTACAATTCGGAGATGAAAATTACCATTGCCAAGTATTATATTCCCAGCGGCCGTTGTGTTCAGGCGATGGACTATTTTAATAAAGACGAAGACGGAAACGCTCCCGTACTGCCCGATTCGCTGCGCAAAGCATTTACTACAAAAAATGGCAGGGTAGTGTATGAAGGCAGCGGAATAGAACCGGATATTATTGAGGAAATACCCGAATTAAGCAATATAGCCCTGGCCCTGATAGAAAAAAATCATTTTTTCGACTTTGCCGTTTATTTTTACCGAAAGACACCCTCCATTGCCCCGGCAGCCGATTTTGTGGTTACGGACGAGATTTATAATGATTTTATCAGCTACCTGAAAAATAAAGATTACTCCTATTTGACGGAAAGCGAACTGGTGCTGGATGATCTGAAAAAAGCAGCCGAAACCGAAAAATATTATGATGCCATAAAAAATGATTTTGATCTGCTGAAAGAAAAAATTACAAAAGAAAAAAGCAACGACCTGACTGCGAACAAGGAGCAGATAAAACAAATGATGAAAATGTATATCATCCCGCTGTATTATTATCAGAAAGGTCGTATTGAATCGTCGCTGAAGGATGATCCCGATGTGATGAAGGCCATCGAAATACTAAAAGATACTTCCCGATATAAATCTATCCTTAATGGCACCCATAGCGAAACAGGGAAAAAAAGCAAAAAATAGAAATCCGGACCTTTCCGGCATAGAAATTTTTCTTTTGTGAGTTATGCGGCTACAGAGATCTGACATTCACAGGTATATTTACATTTTGGGGCTTACCGGCATGGCTATGTCGCTGACTTTGTCGCTTTATGTCATGAGCGTCGCCCAGTTTGTGCTTCTGGCCAACTGGTTGGCTGAGGGCAGGCTGGCCGCTAAATTCAAAGCTTTTTTTCATAACAAAGCCGCCCTGGTATTCACCTTGCTTTATTTACTCCATGTTGTTGGTCTGTTTTGTACCCATGATTTTGAAACTGCACTCGCGGAGCTGCGCATCAAACTGCCCCTGCTGGCGCTGCCCGTAATTCTATCTACCAGCCCGGCCTTGTCGGGAAAAACGCTAAACAATATTTTGCTTGCCCACATTGCCGGAACCTTTATTTCGGGAGTCTACAGTTTCTATTTGTTCCATTCCGGCCCTGTGCAGGATATCCGCGATATTTTTATAATTTCCCATATCCGGTATTCGCTTAATGTTTGTACCGACATTTTTATTCTGCTCTATTTTATTTTTTACAAAAACAATTACAAAACAGGGATAAAGATATTTTTTTCTGTCCTGTCAGCCTGGTTTATTTATTATCTTTTCTTTATGGAGTCGTTTACCGGGATGGTACTGCTGATTACCACGCTGGCCGTCGTGCTGGTTTATTTTGTTTTTAAACAATCAAAGCCTGTGTATAAAATATCCCTGCTGGCCTTTTTCATGGTGATGGTATCCGGCAGCGCTCTGTATGTTCACCATATTTATGAAAAGTATATAAATATTGACTCTGTCAACCCCCAAAAACTTGAACAATTTACTAGGCATGGTAATCCGTACGTCCATGACCTGAAAAATCCCATGACCGACAATGGACATTATACCTGGATTTATGTGTGTGAATCCGAACTGAAAGAGGCCTGGGATAAACGGAGTAAAATAAAGTATGGAGAAAATGATGCAGCTGATTCACCAGTGAAATATACTCTGGTGCGTTACCTTACCTCAAAGGGGTTGAAAAAAGACAGCTACGGCGTTAACAGCCTTTCCGATGAAGAAATTAAACTCATTGAACAAGGGGTGGCCAATGTTGATGACGCAAAAAAAAGCAACTTTGAGAACAGGCTGAAAAACTTGTTATGGGAAATAGAAATATATAAGTTTACCCGCGATCCGCGGCAACAAACGTTGATGCAGCGGGTGGAGTTATGGCGCACCTCGGCGCGTCTTATCAAAGACCATTTTTGGTTTGGACTGGGCACCGGCGATGTGAAAAATGTATTTGCCGCCAAACTCGAACTGGACGATTCCTTGCTGAAAAATTCCGGGCTTCGTCCACATAATCAGTACCTTACTATAATGTTGGAGTTTGGAGTGTTTGGATTGTTGTTATTTCTTTTTTGCTTGTTTTATCCGTCTTTAAGACAAAAGAACTTTTTTGATTTTCTGTACCTGACATTTTTTATTGTCGTAGTATTTTCCATGCTCACAGAAGATACTTTTGAGACTCAGGCCGGCGTAACTTATTTTGCCTATTTTAGTTGCTTGCTCCTTTTTGTGCAGAAAAATGCCCTGTCTGAAAATAAAACACTAATTTTGGAGTAAATTTCAGGAAACAACCCATGAAAGAGCTTTCGATAAATATCAATTATAAGGAGTTAGCATCATCGGATGAGCTTGATGTGGCTGATGCTTATTTGTTGGCTAGGGCTACCGAAGCCTGTAATAATGCCTATGCCCCTTATTCGTTATTTCAGGTGGGCGCAGCCCTGCTGCTCGAAAACGGTGAGATAGTTTGTGGCAACAACCAGGAAAATGCTGCCTACCCGTCGGGATTGTGTGCCGAACGGGTGGCCATGTTTGCAGCATCGGCACAGTACCCGGGGCAAGCCTTTAAAGCCATAGCAATTACGGCAAAATCAAAAAACTTTGATGTAAACTATCCCGTTTCGCCCTGTGGCGCATGCAGACAGGTAATGGCCGAATACGAAAAAAAAGGAAATAACCCACTCCGGGTAATCCTCAAAGGAGAAAAAGGAAAAATTATAATAATTTCTGATATCGCCGGGCTGCTGCCCTTTGCTTTTGATTCTTCGGACCTGGACCCGCATCAAAAATAATCAATCGGTTTTTATTTTAAATTTTATATATTTGTTTTCTCATAAATAGTAATTTGTTATGACAAAAACCCGTATTCTAATTATTCTTGTCAGTTTTTTTCTGCTCTCGATGACCGTTGATAAACCGGCCTATCAGATATATAATGTTACCGGGAAAAAAACTACCTATCAGAAAATGATCAAAGATATCATGAGTTGCGAAGTGGTGCTTTTTGGTGAACTACATAACAATCCTATTTCGCACTGGATGGAATTGCAGCTTACAAAAGATCTTTTTAAAGAAAAAAAACAAGACCTGATCCTGGGTGCCGAAATGTTTGAAACTGATATGCAGGAAGCTTTAGACAAGTATCTGAAAGGGCAAATTACCGAAGACGAACTGACAACACAAATAAAACTCTGGCCCAACTACGAAACCGACTATCGCCCCCTGGTGGAATTTGCACGAAACACGAACCTGAAATTTTTAGCCACCAACGCTCCCCGCAAATTTGCATCCCTGGTGATGCACCAAGGATTTGAACAACTAAATACCCTTACCGATGAGGAGAAAAAGTTCCTGGCGCCTTTACCCATCGAGTATGACCCCGAACTGGAACAATATAAGAAAATGATTGAAATGGGTATGGCGGGGCTTTCGTCTCCCAATCTGCCCAAGGCTCAGGCTCTGAAAGATGCTACTATGGCGCACTTTATTTTTAGCAACGCTAAAGAAGGCAGTTTGTTCCTGCATTATAATGGCACCTACCACTCCGATTATTTCGAAGGAATAATGTGGTACCTGAAACGAAAAAATGCAGACTTAAAAATACTTACCATTGCCACAGTGGAACAAAGCGACATTAACAAACTTTCTCCTGAATATATTATGGTTGCCGATTATATTATTTGTGTCCCGGATGATATGACAAAAACCTATTAATATTGATTAAAAAATTTTTTCCGCTTCTTTTTTCTTTTCTCTGTTTTATAAGTTTCGGGCAATCGTTTGAACAAACCGGTTACTGCACTTATTATGCTGATAGGTTTAACGGGCAAAAGACATCTAGCGGCGAACCGTATAATAGCAAATTGTTTACTGCAGCTCATCGTACCCTGCCGTTTAACACCGTAGTGCTCGTTACCAATCTCCGAAACCAAAAAAAAGTGCTGGTAAAAATCAACGACAGGGGCCCTCATACCAAAGGTAGGATTCTGGATGTTTCTAAAGCTGCCGCCATCGAACTGGATATTATTCATTATGGTGTTGACAAGGTAAAACTTGAAGTGGTGGATGTGCCGACCGGATACCTCAAACAGGATACTACCGTCAACCTGGACTCGCTGATAATGGCTGCGAAACCTGTTGCCCTGAAGCCCGACACCAGGACCAACCAGATAACAGGCAGTGATGAGAAAAAGGTGTCCCCCGAAAGGCCGGATGACATTCCCATTATAGAAGCCAAAGGAGCCGGCAACTTTCCTGACGGATATGGCGTGCAGATGGGATATTTTAAAATATTGAAAAACTGCAAAAACTTCCTGCTGAGAATTCAGACCCAATATGATATCAAAGGATACATTTTTAAGGAAACGAAAAAGAACGGAGTTTTTTACAGATTAATCATGGGCGATTTCCCAAATAAAGAGAAAGCCCTGCAAGCCCAGAAAAAACTTAAAAACGAAGTTGCCGGGTGCTATCTCGTTAATTGGAAACATCTTTAAACACAATAATTGAAAAATTATGGATGCTATCGAAAACCTGCTTACCCGCCGCAGTATCCGGAAATTTACAGGCACACCGGTTAATAATGACCTGATTGACAAAATGTTGCAGGCGGCAATGTACGCCCCTTCGGCCCGGAATACGCGGGCATGGGATTTTGTGGTTATCACTAAGCGGGAGTTGCTCGACAGATTATCTGTCATCCATCCTTATGCCCGTGTGTTAAAAATGGCCCCCCTGGCAATATTGGTCTGCGGCGACAAAAAACTTGAGCCCAACGAAGCCTATTTTAGTATTAATTGTTCGGCGGCTACCCAAAACATCTTGCTTGCCGCACATGCCCTGGGACTGGGAAGTGTATGGCTGGGCGTTTACTCACGCACCGAGCGGATGGATCCAATACGTGATTTATTAAAACTGCCCGCGGAAAATATGCCCGTGTCGCTGATTGCCATTGGCTGGCCCGGCGAAAAAATTCCGCATCCTGAAAGATATTCCAAGGAAAAAATCCATTACAACGATAGCTGGTAGCCTAATAGGTCATGCTGATACCATAATCAAAATCGTTGTTTATCAATTCGTAGAGGGTATATTTCATTTTTATTGTCTGGCCTTCATTTTCCTGTAACGCCTTAATATTGCTGACATTTCTGGCCTTCGCGGGAAGTTCAAAAGATGATTCTATCCTGATTAGCTGGAACAGCATATCGCTTACCATCGTTGAGGAAGTTTTCAGAAGGTATTTTTTCAACAAAGGTGCAAAATTCATTTGCCTTGTTTTGTGTTTTGTAACCTTGATAAAATCGGGTTTGAAAATAGATTTTTTTTGTTTGAACAGCTTGTATAATGCCGTGTTCAGCGCTTTGGAGTTTTTAAAATCAAA
>JAGNBV010000031.1:2628-29773 GCA_018004645.1 Bacteroidales bacterium | reverse complement strand
GGAATTTGAAGAAAATGATGCAAAAACTCAAAGAAGATTTTTTGTGTCTAATTTTTCGTTTATTTTTTCAAACTTTTTTTTGTTACCCAATCCCTGAAAAATAAGTTCATAAGGAGCAACTAATTAAATATTTAGGCTAACTAAACATTTTTAATTGTCCGGATAAAAAAAATTCTGAAGCATACTCAAATCTACCCTTTGCAGAAAATCATAAAAGAATGTTTGAAACAACCCCGACGTTTAAAAAAACGTCAAAACGGCCTAATTGCCGGGCTTAATCTGAAATACAAATGATTTTACATATACCGAACCGGCAGGCAGACTCATGGTTTCCCCGCCGCGGGTATTGCCGTCGGGCCGGTATGTTTCAGCAATAAGCTTTTGAAAGGGGTTGACTTCGTCTCCTCTGGTTTCGGGGTTTTGACCACGGGTACGCACCACGGTTGTCAAATCAAGCGGCGTAGCAGAGGTTATGAGTTTAAACACCTCGTTGCCATAGGGTGGACCAATTTTAATCAAGGGACTTGTAAATGTTTGGCCGGGTTCTATACGGTATTCCTGGGGCAAACGGCCTTTCACGGGCAACAAAATACTCAGGACATCGTCGGGCTGAATATCAAGGATGGTAAAGTAAATAGTTTGGCTTGCCGTGTTGGTAATCTGGACTTTACACACATCTCCATTTTTCAGGAATAGGTTTCCGGTCTCATCGGTGCGTTCCGACAGGGGCATTTCGCCATCTTCCACAACATTTCTTCCTTCCTGTTTTACCTTGAAGGGGATAATCTTAAGGTCGGCACTGAGCTTGCTGTCGTCCACCTCAAGCTGACGCAGAAAACGCGACTGCGCATAGGCAATAAGGCGTTCTGTAATCTCTCCGGCAGCGTTTGCCGCATCGATGATTTCGGCTGTCGAAGACCACAACTCAATATCCTTAACGGTACTTATCATGATGTTATTGCCGCGTGTAAACCTGTTATTTTCCTCAATAAGCAACTCATAATCAGTATCTTTAATTTGAATTAGTGGGTATTCTTCTGTTTTTGTCCTGATGGCGGTCAGAAGGTCCTGGTTGCTCAGGTCGAGTTTGACAGGTAAGGCCATATCTCCGAAATTCTGTACCGTGATATACACCCATGAATTGACTGCAATATCTTCTTTCAGCGGCTGATCAAGCAGAATATCAGCAGAGGTATAATCGCTGAAAACAACCGTTCCGGTGGCTTTGGGTATGGCATTTTTATATTCGCGTTCATCCACATTATAGAATCCGACTTTGGTGCCTTTATTCACGCCATGCAACAATCCCCTGTTGATGGAGACATTTTTTTCGTCGAAAAAACCCTGCACCATTGCATAGTCGGGTGCTCCTGTTATTTTGCCGGCCAGAATATACTGGTCGAGGGTGCCCTCGGCCTGTGGCGCCTGATTAGGGGCAACGCTTGCCATGATAACACGAATCCGGTCGAAAAGGCCTTTATAGGTTGTTAATGGTGTGGATTCGCCAAAAGCCTTACTAAAAGCATAGGACAGGGAGCCCACATATGTGGAGTCGTTCACCTTATACTCATAATTGAGCTGGTGTGCTGATGCACCATAAAAGCAGGCCATCGGAGCCAGTTTGTCATCTTCGGTATAAACCCCATAATTCTCCGGTGCCGCCTTGTTATCTGCTGGTTTGTAGCCGGGGCTGGCGAAAACCTCGGAAGTCCCGCGCGTGTTGTTTTCCCCCCTGGTTGAAGTTCCTGAATGGCAGGCATCAACTACTACCATCACATTGCCCTTAGGCCCGGCTTTTTCTCTGACTGTATTCAGCAGCTTGCCAAATTCATCGTCTCTCAGGTGATTTTCCCCCTCGTAAACGTCCTTTTTAAAAAATTGATGGGCATTGACGGGGATGAGCGCCTCGTCGAAGCCATCGATTTCATCACCATCATTGTCTTCGATTTGCTGTCCATGCCCTGAAAAATGCACAAAAACCACGTCGCCGGGATGGGTATTGGCCGCAAGATCGTCGAAAGCTTTTACAATCCCGGCCTTATCAGCGTCTTTATCCTGAAGCAGGCGGATATCGGCCTCTTTAAAGCCCTGGGTAAGGAGTGCATTTTTAATCAGTGGCACATCCTGAGCCGATGAAATGGGGCGCCACCGGGTTGTTGCGTAATTATAATCTCCAACAGCTATCACAAGAGCCCGTTTGTTCTGGGCCTGTAGTCCGCTGAACGTAAACATACAGCACAAAGCCGGTAACAAAAAAAATATCCTGTTCATAAAGTAGGCTGTTTTCAATACCAAAGAGTCAATTTTTGTAAATTTTCGCTATCGGCAAGGCTAATACGAATTTTTTCAGGCTTGGCCCTGGGCTTTTTTTGGTCCACGACTACCATGTCGTAAAAGCCATAAGGCCCCGTAAAGCGAAGTGCCGCACCAAGATCGCTCAAACTGTTGAGCCGCCATAAAACGTCATAATCTTCTTCACTTAATCCGACGGTAAGCACCTGATACGAATCTTCCTGCGTGCTGGTTTTCTTCGACTGCACCTTTTTGTTGGCATATTCCTTCCCAATGTTGAGTAACACCTTATTGTCATCGAAAACAATACTCACCCTGTCTTCTTTCTCCATCACATAACGGGCAATCTGTTCATGATGCCGGGCGTTGAGTTCCTGGGTTTTGATTTCAACTTTTTCTTCTGCGTTGTCATGGAAGATAAGCAACGAAACGGTTTCTCCCGGTTTGGCCTTTTCAAATTCGCCAAGCACTTCCTGTATATTTCTCACTACCGCGCCATTGACCTCAAGCAGCCTGGCGCCAAGCTTATCAGCCAAAACGCTGAAAGCTGGAGAAGAACGCATCACGCCGGAAATCACAGGTTCCATATCTTTAAGCTGCCATTGGTCAGTACTGGTAACACGGTCAAAAACAGTTTCGTAACGTTGCGACACTTCGATACCGATAAAAGCCCTCTTTACGCGGCCATCGTTGTTGATGATTTCATCAATAAGCCTGTTGCTGAGCAGGCCCTCCAAAGCAAAATTGATTTGCGGTTGCCAGAGCAGCATATCGTTTGCCTGGGCAAAGGCAATCTGAGAGTTGATACCTACCAGTTCGCCTTTGGTATCTACCAACGGGCCGCCGCTGTTGCCCCAGATTACTGTGGCGGTAGTTTGCAGAAAGCCGAATTTTCCTGTCGCTCCGCCCCTGACACGGTTCCTGGCGCTGATAATTCCGTCAGAAATTGTATAGGGATATTCGCCAAGCGGATTGCCAATGGCGTAAACTGTCTCTCCAATGCGGGCTTCGGTGGTACGGATAGGCAGTGCAGATACTTCAGCCGCCGGGGTATCGATAAAGGTCAGAACAGCAATATCATAAAATGAATCACCTCCAAGAATGGCAACCTCATATTTTGAACGATTGATTGAATAGACATAAATACTGCCTTTATCGGTTGAAGCATCTTCAACCACGTGAGCGTTTGTAATGACATATTTTTTTCCACCTTTTTCGATAATAAAACCTGATCCCGACGCAACTGAGTTACTCAGGTCGAGAGCCTGGTCATAAGCGATATCGGAATTACCCCGGAAGCCAAGAATCTGCCTGGTGGACTCAACCTTGTAAACAGCCACCGTAACTACCGATGATAACACCGTTTCCAGCATATCCGAGGTATTCTGTGCGTAGCCTGAACAACCGAATACTGTAATCAGAAAGAATATGACAAACTTTTTCATACAACTTTGTTTAGCATAGTATCAGATGTTTTTCGCATAAAAAAACCTGACCAATGCGTTCATTTCCTTGTGAAACATAAAAACACACCTGTTTCCTTTGGAGCATCGCGTTGCAGGCTCACTATGCCCTCAACGCAGCAACTTATTGCAGATTGAAGCTGTGAGTGCCGTCGCAATCGCCTTCAGAAACCCAGCTATAAGTTCCTCCGCTGGTTTCGCAATATACATCTTTCCAACCGGAAACAACATCTATATCGCTTTTGGCCCAGGGTGCCAATTGTCCCTGATAATAGCCGTCAACCCAAATATGGATATAATAACCGGTCCAATTTTGAAATTGAATAGTGCACCAGGAGCCTTTCACTTTTTTGATTTTGGATTTCACCACATCAGGCATTTCGCACGGGACTTTGTCTTTAAGGTCGGAATTAGCGCCACGGGTACCTTCTACCTTTTGCTTAACAAGGTCTTTGAATTTCTGAGCTGAGGCGCTGTTAGCCGTTGCAAAAACAAATGCAATCATCAGTACACTCAATAAAACAGTTCTTTTCATAGCTTTCATTTTAAAAATTTTTAAAAAGTATTTTATTATATTTATATGATTCACGAACATTGGAAGAAACCGGCAATCCTTTTCCGAAAACATTTTCAAATATAGTACTTTTCATTTACAATGTTACCAATTAAAATAATTTTAAGATTTATTTTCATTACGTACGAATGAAAAAGAAAATGTATTCATCAAACTTTTTCACCATAACTTCCAGTCAAACTCTAAACTTTCTTTACGGCTCGTCGGCCTTTGTGCTCCATTGGTCAGGCGTTCCACTTCTTTGCTTACATAGTCTTTTAGTTCTGAAACTGAAACTATTTTATCGCCGCTGGCATCGGCAGCAAGGTTTTTCAGTCCATTGAGTATGCAATATGTGAACACCCCATTGTTCCATTCCGGCGACTCCAGAGCATATCCCGTGCCTGCTGCAGCAGAAATTACGACAGCGCCTGAGCCTGCCGACAAATTGGCAAAAAGCTCCTGCATCAGCTCAAAACTGTTTTGCAGGCCAAGGCCGGAACCTTCTTCCTCGATAGTGGCGCCTTTGTAGCCGTAGGTTTTAATATCGCCTCTTTTGTTATTGCCGGGATTGGTCACCGGAACATTAACCGACAACTGCTCTTTGTCAACTTCACCGCTGTGGCATGCATCCATCAGCAAGAGCTTTTTGCGGGCGGGAATGCCGTCGAGCAGGGCTTCCAGGTCGTCGTACAACACACCTCGCTTTGCAGGATCCGCAAAATCCATATCATAGGCAGCAAAATAAAAATCGTAGTTTTTATCCAGCAGGCCATGGCCGGATACATATAAAACCACCTCATCGTCCACCCCGGTTTGTAGTAGCTTTTGTTTCAGGGCAAGGATGTCCGGGCGGGTAGCATTTTGGTCGAACAGGGTATCCACAACGGCGCCCCTGCCGCCAAAAAGCGCAGCCATATCGCGGCCGTCTTTCACGGCATATTTCAGGTTATATTTTGTATCCTGATAGGCAGAGACACTGATAATGATCAGATGTTTTACCGATTTCGGTTTTTTAGCCGGCAGGTAATCAATTAGCATCCGCTGTTTCAGAGAACTGTTGTTTCGGCTGTTCAGAGAGAATACTTCTATTGTGTTTTCGCCATACGACAGGCTTACGGGCACAGTAACCCGGACATCCTTTTGTTTTTCAGTGAATGACAGTTTTTTATCCGGGTCGCCGATGGGGCAATTATTGACCATAACGACAATTTTAGTAAGAAATCCTTTGTCGGACTTGTCAACAGCCCTGATTTCGAGATTTATCAGGGAATCTTTAGACATGCCCTGAACAGCATCGGCGTTAAAAACAATAATTTCGGGATAGTCTTTGCCAATCTGATTTGCAGAAGAGTCGGCATTCATCTTTTTCAGCCGTTTCAGAAAAGCCTGATAGTATGCCTGGATAAAATTATCTTCTGAAGACCCCAGTGCTTTCATAACTTCATCGGGCCGGTTGTAGATTACATCCCACTGGTCAAAACCATAAATTCTGTCGTTGACCTTCCAGGCAAGGTATTTTAAAGCGTCCCGGCTGCACCGGTATTTTCCGTTTTTCAAAAGGCACACATAGCCATGATCCTGAATAGCCGCCATGCGGAATTTTATCTCATGTTGTTTTTTCTCATAACACAAAATTTCCAGCTGATTATGGGCAAAATATTTATCCTCGTAACAGAAAAAACAATGAGGTCTTTCTGACGGGCTAATCCTGTTGATCATCTCTCCTGTCGCCACATTCCAAAGTATCACTTCTTTTGCATCTTCGGAAAACGACATCATTTCGGAGCCATCATTGCTGAATTCGATAGTGTACGCTATGCCTTGATGGCCTGAAAAAGTTCTGATGTATTTTCCCGATTCGGGATCTATCAATTGGATGTTATGCCCGGTATCAATGGTAATAATATAATTATGGGCCTCATTGTAATCTACAAAAGTGAGGGTGTGGCTGTCCGGGGTAGAATAAAC
Source organism: Bacteroidales bacterium (assembly GCA_018004645.1). Classification (GTDB taxonomy): domain Bacteria; phylum Bacteroidota; class Bacteroidia; order Bacteroidales; family CAIWKO01; genus CAIWKO01. The sequence goes on along the minus strand of JAGNBV010000031.1, from coordinate 23,494 downwards.
TAATCTCCAGGAATTGATATCCCAAAGGCCGACTTTCTTTGATGAAGAAAGGCTGACTCCCTGTTTTCCGTTTTTGCACACCCTGAAATTTTCAATATACCCGCCTTCGTCTTTCATTTCATTATTGAAACGATGTAAAAGCACCCATTTTTCGGCACACCACACTTCCGGTTCCAGGCCTATATATTTAATTACCAGTTTCTTTCCATGATCTGTCCATTCGGCGGATGAAAGATGTACTTCGCTTTTTTGGAACAATTGTTTGTACGTTTTTGCATCAATCACCGAAACGCAACCCCAGTTTGAAATCAGCAGTTTGCTGCTGTCTTCATTAAAAGCACAATTGGTGAAATGAAGGTCGAAATTCCGCAGCAACTCATCATCCACGGCCGGCGTGGTATGAACTAGGCTTTGGCTGTTAACCTCCCATACCGTTGCTTTGCAGCTATCATAAAAAACGGTAACAAGTTTTTTTCCATCACGGAAAAATGCCGCAGCCCCTCCCCACACTTCTGGTCTCCACACCGAATCTTCCAGAAGGACAGCAGCAGGGGTCCCGTTGGTGATATTCCAAACCCTTGCCGATTTATCATCATGCAACGAAGCAAGAAAGTTTTTATCTGTACTTAATTGTATGTCGGTAATTTCTGGCACCCTGCCGGTTAATAATCTCAGCTCCCTGCCTGTTTTCGTATCGTGCACGCTTGCAAAGTTTTGAAAATTACTTGCTTCAGGGATTCCATAGTAAACATAGTATCTATTATCAGGACTAAATGCTTCCATTGGTTCCTGAGATTTTTTATAGTTTTCGTCCATTCTTAAAAACGTGCCGGTGAGGGCATTGTACACGCGTCCCTGATCACCCTTTACTAAGATTTCGTTACCCGAATTAATAAAATCAAATTCTGGTTCCCATTCCTGATAATTGATTTCAAACAACACGCTTCCATTTTCGATGTTGATGGCTTTCACAAACTTTTCGTCGTAAGCAGCGGTCAATAATGTTTTACTATCGGGACTGAATACTATCCTTCGTATCCTTTTATCATGACATTTGAGTTCCTTTACCAATAACCCTGTCTTGAGATTATAAACAGCCAGATTTCCTTTTCCGGTAGCTATCACCAGTGCGTTATTTTGCGGATCGGATCCCAAAACACCACTGAAACAACTCTCACATTTAAAATCATATTTAAGGATTCCCTGAGGCAAGGTCCAAACCTTAATAGTATTATCATTGGAAGCCGTAATTACCAGCCTCGAATCATCGGTCGACTGAATCCTGTTTACATAATCAGTATGTCCATAAAGTACCGAAAGTAGTTTCCCGCTGTAGGCATCCCATATTCTGGCAGTTTTATCCATTGATGCCGTCATAATGTATTTGCCGTTTTTTGAATAAGCGGCGTGCAATATGCCATCGGAATGACCTGTGGGTAAAACAAGTTCAGGAGACTGACAAAACACTATCAGTGGCCATTGTATAATTATGAGGATTAACAGGAATAACTTTTTCATTTGTTGAGCATTTGCTTGCTGATAATGACAATATTTTTCGGTTTTTCAGGTTTTACCGTTTTGGTTTTTTCCAGTTTTTTTCAATTTCCTCCTTCAGCCAGGCTTCTGCTTCGGCTTTATTCCTGACCCCTCTATCTTTCTTTATTTCATCCAGGCTCACAAAATGTTCGGTGAGTTCATCAAACACCTCTTGCTGCTTCAAGCCCATCTGCCTCAATTGCAACACGATATCGCTAAAAAAATAAATGCAGAACGGACTCACTTCAGGACAGGTGGTTTTATTGCTTGAGGCATCGTAATACGTGAGTTGTATGCTGTCGACACCGGCGGATGAAATGCGGCCGTTTTCTGTAGCAAAAATTTCCCGGGAAAGAATGAGGCTGTCATTTCTTCCAATGGTTTTTGTTATGCTGTTTCCCCTTGCTTTGTATTGCACGTTTAGCAGGCGATTCCCGTCGGTTTTAAATCTACGGAGTCCATAACACAACAGGGTGTCGTCTTCAAATAAAAAAATGCAAGGCCGGTTAAAGAAGTAAATTAATTCATTGTCGTTTGTAATGTCTTCCGAAGAACGCGTAAACAGGTAATAGCCTTTGCCGGCCTTTTGTTGCTGGGCATAACAGGTTCGAGTGGCCCCACTGTTTATTTCCATCACCTTGAGCCAGTCGTCAGGCCCTCCATAACCGAAACCGGTAACCAGTTCGCCTGCCTTGTAAACGGTGAAGACATCGTTTTTTTTGAGGGGATTGCCATTATGAAAAACCTTGCCGTGAACAGCCATCACCTTAAATTGAAGGCCGTCAGTCTGTGCTGTCGCCGGACAAATAATCAGCAAAAAAAGTCCGTAAAGAAAAAGTCTTGTCAACATGATTTTTTTACTTTTTGTTTTTTACTTCTACATTGATTGATCAGGTATAACACAATGTCAATCACCATAAAATAACTCATCAATATCAGAAAGTGAATATAATGATGGAAATACAACATCGAAATCAACACCAGCAGCAACAGTAAAAGATAATTGGACTGAACCACCAAAAAGCGGAAAAAGGGACTTTTATTAATAAACTTTTGGTTTTGATGTTCCAGATCTTTATTGAAAAAAGTATAATAGCCAACAAAGAAAAAGAAAACAAATAGCATCAGCAGATAACGGGGCCCGATGATGTTATCGCCATTCATCAGGGCTTCCAACGCATTGATAAGTATCAGCGCCCCGGAAATATTATCAGCTATGGTGCTGTGCACATCGTACTTTCCCTCAAAATCGCCGATGACAACAATCTGATTATCCTTCAGCATTTCCCTGCTAAAGGTGCCGATATGATGATAAGAAACATCCTCTTCCAAAGCATCTGCTGCATACCGTATTTCAGGTATGATGGTGTTCAGGCACCATTTACCGTTCATGGTATAGTAAGGAAAACAAAGCCGGCGTTTCTTTTCCATCCTATGCCCGGTAATATTTTCATACGCTATGAGTGGCAATTGTTTTAAAGTGTCATCCAGCATAAAGGAATACTTCAGGAATTGTTCATTTAGAAAAGAAGACCGGTATTGCGACACCCCGGTTCTACATGAAAATAATGGCAACTGCAGGGAAGCATCATCATCGTAATACAGTGCAGGCAAAATGAGTTTGTTTTTCGCATCAAGGTGTTGAACGACGGCTCCCAGAAGACTGTCGGCAAGCCGGTTTGAGGATGGGCTTTCAAAAAACACATCGCAGATGACCAGAGAAATTTTATCCGAGTTGCTGTCAAGTAGCTGCAAGCTTTTTAGCAGGGCTTCTCTGTCGGTGATGACAGTATTGAGCGTGTTATCGTTGTCGGCAGGAAGTATTTCATTATTTTTTGATGTATTGAGCAGCAAATATTTTTCTGTGGGCAACAGTTCAGGTTTTTTGTTCAGAATATGTTTACTCAACAGTTCCTTGTAGTCCATCACCTCGTTCATAAAATCGAAACCGTCGTACATATTGACATGAGACAGCCACAGCAGCGAGAATGCAATCATCCACACTGCGTGAACGGTATTAGCCAACAAGCGCTTCAGGGTGATGCCGGGCAGAAAAACACAGATAACACGGCTGATGACTTTTCGGATTCTTTTAGGTGTTAGCATACAAGAATTTGTTTTTTTGTTTTTCTGCTGTTTTCTTTGTTTGCTAAAGCTGTTCATCAAATAGAAAAAAATGAGTTATGGCGGACCGCAACAAGGACACAAACAACTGATTATTAATAATTTATATGCATGATATTTTCATTAATTCCGTAACTCTAAATTTCAGAGCGAAGTAGCATGTTACCCACAAGGCCATTTCGAACGGAATTAATGCATGCAAATTAATGAAATTTTTTATATTGAGGAGAAAAAATTATAAATATTAAACTTGTTTATTCATATTTTTAAAAAATGTATCTTAATTATTCCAAAAGCGCCTCGTATAGAGGATGAAACTCCACACTATCAGTTCACGAAAATCGTTAAAAAAACTATTTCTAAACTGAAACCATTAATGCGAAGTTTCCGAGCTTCGCACCGGGTAAATGTTATTCCTGGAATAAAAGAAAAAATAAACTACAAATTATGCCGATTGGAAAAATAATATAGTCAAAACTTTGCACAAAAGAGGAACACTTGTATTGTAGCAGCTTTATTTTTAGGACAAACCGTTTGATAAAACAGGTTATTGTTTGTTTTATAGTTTTTGGACACCTATGTTGTACCACAAAAAAACCCTTGAAAAATCATTGTTTTCAAGGGTTTTGCGCTTGTTTTTGTGGTCCCACCTGGACTTGAACCAGGGACCACCTGATTATGAGTCAGGTGCTCTAACCAACTGAGCTATAGGACCTATTGCTTATCAGGCAACGTATTTGGTTTTGTGGCGGCAAAATTACATCTTTGCACCCAGTTTTCCAAATAATTTTTTTATGTCCGCACAAAAAATTAAAAACATCATTTTTGATTTCGGTGGAGTCATCATCGATATCGACTATTGGAGAAGCATCAACGCATTTATCAGTCTGGGAGCCAAAGATTTTGACGGCATATATTCCCAGGCCGGACAGATTGAGGTCTTCGACAAACTTGATAAGGGACTGATAAACCCCGATGACTTTCGAAAAGAACTTACCCGATTCGTACCGCCCGAAACCACCCTGCAGATGATCGATGATGCCTGGAACGCCATTTTGCTGGGGATACCCGAACACCGCATACGCCTGCTGGAAAAAATCAGAAAAAACTATCGCTTGATTCTGATGAGTAATACCAATATCATCCATTTCGACCAATACAGCATTGAACTGAAAGAAAAATTCGGCTACGACACGCTGGGCTGCCTGTTTGATAAGGTATATTTATCCTTCGAACTTGGTATGCGCAAACCCGAAACCTCTTTTTTCAAATTAATCCTGAATGAAAACAAGCTGGAGCCATCGGAAACCCTGTTTATTGACGATTCGGAACAGAACCTGCCTCCGGCACAAAACTTAGGCATACAAACCATCTTCCTCAAAAAAGGCAGGGATGTAAGCGATCTTTTTGCAGACGGCTTTTTGAAATAATTACCGGACTATTTTTTTTCTTTCAGCGTCAGGGTGGAAGTATAAACCAACTGCGAAGACTCGGATACCATAAACGAACCGTAAAACGTAACATCGCCTGTACCGGCCGCAGGAGCTTTCCAATTGAACGACCACTTTTTGCTTCCCTGTGCCCTGGAGCCCTGGTCGGTATGAGTAATGTATTTTCCCTTGCCAATCAGCTTGGTTTCATCGGGATTTGTAAGGATAAGCGTTCCCAGCAATTCTCCGGCCGCATTTTGCGGCGACACCTCAAAGCCAATGCGCACGGTATTGGCCGAACCTTTGGCCGCTGCCTGTATGGTATAGGTTTTACCGGGTTCATACATATTGTTTTCAGCATCGGAAGTAATCATACCTTCCTGCTTTTTCAAGGTGGCTTTATGACAAGCCATGCATGTTTTAGCATCGGCCGGTGAGCCGGTCTTTGCTGCAGGAGCGCCTCCGGGATAAGAAAATAGCTGCAAACTGAAAAAGCCCACAGCAAACAAAGTAGTAATTACTATCAAAAAAATGGTTTTAGTCCTCATGGCAATTTTTTATTTCAAAGATAATAAAATTATTTGTAGAATTCCAGGATTTCTTTTAATACGGCCAGAGTCTCATCGAGGGTGTTGGTACTAACCAGTTTGGTACGAAACTGCTTAAAATTTTCCAGCGCCCTGAAAATGGTGCTGTAATGTTTCCGCATTTCGAGTATGGCGGTGCGCTCTCCTTTGTTGTTTACAGAGCTGAGCAGATGGCCGGTAACCATTTCTATCCTTTCTTCAATCAGCGGCGGTGTGGGGAGTTTCCCAAACTTAATATATTCTTTGATATCTTTAAAAATCCACGGGTTGCCGATAGCTGCCCTGCCAATCATTACACCATCAACTCCGTGACGGTTTTTCATTTCCAGTGCGAACTGCGGGTTATCCACATCGCCATTGCCAATAATGGGGATGACTATACGCGGATTCTTTTTCACTTCGCCAATGAGCGACCAGTCGGCTTTGCCTTTATACATCTGTGATTTTGTCCGCCCATGGATAGTAAGGGCGCTGATGCCGGCATCCTGAAGCTGTTCGGCCAGTTGAGGCATGACGATATTTTTTTCATCCCAGCCCAGGCGTGTTTTAACGAACACGGGCTTTCTGGCGTGGTTGACCACGGCGCTTGTTATGTCGAGCATCTTTGGGATATCTTTCAACAGCGCGGCCCCACCGCCTTTGTCCACGATTTTTTTTACCGGACATCCGAAATTCAAATCAATAAAATCGGGATTAGCCTCTTCGGCTATTTTGGCTGCGGCCACAATAGAATCTTTATTATTCCCGAAAAGCTGTATCCCTATTGGCCGCTCGCACTCGTCAAAAATTAGTTTTTTTTTACTCTTTTCTGCACAACGCAACAGCCCTTCGGCAGCCACAAACTCGGTAACCACCAGGTCGGCGCCATAGGATTTGCATATACGGCGAAAGGCCGTATCGGTTACATCTTCCATTGGAGCCAGTGCAAGTACAAAATCGGAAAATATTTTACGGACAAATTCGTTCACTATAATTTTTTATTAAAATACTGCTATTAACATTTTTTTGAAACAAAAGTATTAATTTAGCGTAATCAAGCAACCAAATATATTATTTTGATGTCTAAATAGGTATTATTCGTAACCCAAAGCAAGAACAAAAAAATCAAATAATGAAAAAAATATCCATATTCTTTATTGCACTAATCTGTACAGCAATACTTTTTGTTTTTTCGCATCAGGCAGCCCAGGCGCAGTTAACCGTTGTTGAAGGCGCTGCGCTCAATATGACACCACTGCAATTAGTACAACAAGTATTGGTAGGCAGTGGCGTAACGGTAAGTAATGCTACTTTTAACGGTTCGGCAGCATCAATTTCTTCCAATGCCATCGGGTCATTTACCGCGGCCTCTGTTGCCGGGACACAGCTTGGTTTTGGAGGAGGCATTTTGCTTACTTCCGGCCAGGCCTCGCTTGCCATCGGGCCAAACACCAATTCGGGTGCAGGATTCAACACCAATTTGACTGCCGATCCCGACCTGCAACTGTTAGTGTCCACCACCGTGTACGACAAAGCTGTGCTGGAATTCGACTTTGTGCCAATTTCCGACACCATCCGCTTCCGGTATGTGTTTGGATCCGAAGAGTTTGACGAATTTTGTGCTTCCAGTTATAACGACGTTTTCGGCTTTTTTATCAGCGGCCCTGGCATCACCGGACCTTTTACCGGCAATGCCAAAAACATAGCCGTTATGCCTAACAACCCCGCCAACTATGTTACCATTAACAACATTTGTACTGCCGGCGCCACTTACTCCTGGCTGAATTCAGGCGGCACGTATTTTCAGTACGACAGGATGACATATGTGTACACTGCATGGAGCCTTGTTACTCCCTGCCAGACATACCATATCAAGCTGGCCGTAGGCGATGCCGGCGACCACATTCTGGATTCGGGAGTTTTTCTTGAAGCCAACAGTTTTTCATCCAACGGGGTTTCCTACAACACCTCTTTCTCTTCACAGGTCGATACGGTAGCCGTCGAAGGATGTAACGATGCCATCGTTACCTTTCATCTTGGCCAACCTGACGTTATCCCGACAGTGATTAACTATACCGTGAGCGGTACCGCCATCGAAGGCGTTGACTATCCCAACGTTCCCGACAGTCTTATCATCCCTGCTGGCCAGGATTCCGCGTACTTTGTCATTCATCCTATCGCCGATGGCCTCGCCGAACCCGGTGAAACAGTGATTATTTCTTATGTGAACACTGTTTGCGGAACCCTTGACACCATTATGATTCTGATAAACGATTACACTCCACTGTACACCATTTCTATCACACCCGAAGTAAAAAATTGCGGCGGCCAGGCAGCCAACATCAACATCACAGCCGGCGGCGGTTACACAACTGCCGCCCACGGACTCAGCTATGAGTGGAGCAACGGCGCAGGAAACACGGCAGCAGTAGTTGTTAATCCTGCCACTCCAACCATGTATTATGTAACGGTGTCTGATGCCTGTTTCTTTTTCAATGACTCTGCCAGTTACTATATTGTTGACAGCGTTATGGTAAGTATCAGCAACCTGCAAAATACCATCACCAATGTAGATTCCGTAACCTGTTTCGGATACAGCGACGGTTCTGCAACCGTTACCGCAACAAGCGGCCTGGAACCCTATCATTATTTGTGGTCGCCCACCAACGATACTACCAGCACCGCCAGCAATCTTGCAGCAGGCACTTATTTTGTAACGGTTACAGACAATATCGGTTGTACCTCCGGCAACTTTGTCATCCTGAACGATCCGCCTGAAATAGGGCTGCTGTTGAGCCCTACGGACGAAACCTGCTACACTTTTTGTAACGGGTCCATAGCCACACAGGTGACAGGGAACTATTCGCAACCGGTAAACTGGGCATGGAGCACCACACCGGCGCAAAACACCCCCAATGCCAACAATTTGTGCCCCGGGACTTATACCGTGACATTTACCTATTCAATCCATGACTGTTTTGTGGTGGAAAGTGCCGACATAATTACCGGGACCCCGATAACAGCAGATTTTACCGCTACTCCCGACTCCGGTTTTGTCCCGCTGACAGTGCAGTTTACCTATACCGGCATCGGAGCCACTGTTTTTTACTGGGACTTTGGTGATGGAACTAGCAGTACGGCTGCCAATCCACAACACACTTATACCGATAAAGGATTATATACTGCCACGCTGTCGGTAAGCAGCGGGCCGCCCAATTTCTGTGAGGAAACCAAACAGGTGGAAATTGAAGTCATACACCCCTCCAGCATACTGGTCCCCAACATTTTCACGCCTAACGACGACGGCCACAACGATATCTTCCAGGTAGAGTCGCAGGGTATTAACACCCTGGAGATAGCCATCTTTAACCGCTGGGGCAAGAAAATATTCAACGGCAGTTATACTGAATTTTCGACATCACTGGTTAAGACAGACCTCTGGGATGGCACCAGCAAAAGTGAAGGAAAATGTGCCGACGGAACCTATTACTATATTTTAGATGCCGTTGGCGACGACCTGAAAGAATACCACCTGCAGGGAACCATTACGCTGATGAGATAATCAGAGTTTCTGTATAATCATCAACCCATCACGAAAGGGCAGCAATAAATTGTCTGCCCTTTCGTCGTTTCTGACGTATTCGTTAAAAGCAGCCAGAGATTGAGTACCCCTGTAATTTTGTTCCTCCTCGTCGAGGATTTTTCCGTGCCAAAGTACATTATCGGCAATAATGTATCCGCCGGGGTTTAGTTTTTCAAAGACCAGCTTATAGATGTCGAGATAAATTTCCTTGTCGAAGTCAATAAACACCATGTCAAAGGACTGAGGCAGACCTTTTATCAATTCTCTGGCATCGCCCATCAGGAGTTCAATTTTGTGATGTAATCCGCTATCCATAATGTTTTTCCGGCAGATGTCCTCTAATTCCGGATTGGATTCAATGGTAAATAACTTACCATCGGGTTGCAACCCCTGGGCAATACATAGTGCCGAGTAAGCCGTGTAAGTACCCACTTCCAGGGCAAATAAAGGTTTTATCATGCGGCTCAGCAGGCTGAGAAACTTTCCCTGCAGATGGCCCGAGAGCATTATCGGGTTCATGACTTTCAGGTTCGTTTCGCGGAAAATACGATTAAGCAATGGAGACTCTGGTTTGGAAATTTGTTCCGCGTACTCAATTATCTTTGGATCGGTAGGATTCATTTGATTGATAAATTATTTGTGCAAAACTTTCGGTGTCGAATATCTCGTTAGCAATATCCAACAATTCCGAAGCGCTGATTTTTTCAATGTTACGGTTTATTTGTGCGATACTGTCGATTTTATCAAATACCAGATAGGTTTTTCCTATGGCCAGCATCTCGGCAATCTTCGATTCGTTCGCCAGGGCAATGTTTCCAATCAACTGGCGTTTTGCCAGCGCAAGCTGGACAGCGCCCAGTTTTTGCTGCCGCAGTTTACGCAGTTCGGCATAAATCAGCGCGATGGTTTTGTCCATGCTGCCATTTTCTGTGCTCACATAGATGCGGAACAATCCGGTGTCGGAAAAAGCCGAATAGCTGGATTCGATATTATAGGACAGGCCGTGCTTTTCGCGTACAGCCATGTTTAGCCGGGCATTGGAAGCCGGGCCGCCCAGCAGGTTATTAAGCAACACCAGTCCGAGCCGGCGTTTGTCGTACACCGTATAGGCCGGCCTTCCCATAACACAATGCGACTGAAAAATATTTTTCACCAGGTGCTGCCTGACCGGCTTGTATCCCTTGAACGCTTTCCTTTTGGTGGCCGTTCTACCGGATGAATACCCCTGTTCAAACCATTTTTTTAATACCCTGAGGATTGTTTGGGAGTCAAGACCGCCGATAAGGCTTATGACCATCTCTTCCGGATGATAATTATTGTCCATAAAGGTTTTTATATCATTTTTGGTAAACCCTTTAATCCTGACCGGTTCGCCAAGAATGTTCCAGCCCAGGGGATGATTTTTAAAAACCAATTCGTCGAAATCATCAAGTATCACTTCTTCGGGGATATCTTTATAATAATAATATTCGTCCAGAACGATGGCTTTTTCTTTCGCCAGTTCTTTTTCAGGAAAAGTGGAATGGAACAACACGTCGGAAAGCACCTCGGCGGCTTTTTCAAAGTACTCTTTCAGCACGGAACAATGGATGCAGGTTTCTTCCTTGGCCGTATAGGCATTGAGTTCGCCGCCGTAATTTTCAATGCTGTTGTAAATCTGGCTGGAACGGCGCGTTTCGGTCCCCTTAAAAAAAACATGCTCAATAAAATGTGCCAGTCCTTTTTGTGCCGGTATCTCGTCACGTGAGCCCGCATTGATAAAAAGCCCAAGATGCACGATGGGCGTATCGCTGTTTTTGTGAACAATGCGTAACCCGTTGTCCAGCTTATAAAAATCAAACTCTTTTTCGTTTTTCATACACGCAAAGGTAGGACAAATTCAGAAGTCAGAAGCCGGAAATAAGAATTCTGGCTTCCGGCTTAAGAAATTGAATTTTGAGTTGTTCATAATAAGTTTAATTTTGTGATATAAAATCTTTATTATGAAAAACATCGCTGTTTTTTGCGGTTCATCGGCAGGAGGACGGCCAATTTATGGAGAAAAAGCAAGGCAATTAGGAAAACTATTTGTGAAACATGGTTTTTCGCTGGTGTATGGTTCGGGAAATGTAGGTTTGATGGGCATTATGGCCGACTCCATGCTTGAAGAAGACGGCGAAGTGATCGGTGTCATTCCGCAGCGTCTGGTTGATGTGGAAGTAGCCCACAAGCACATCTCACGCACGCATATCGTGGCCACCATGAGCGAACGCAAGATGCTTATCGAACAGCTTTCCGATGCGTTTATCATCCTGCCCGGAGGCATGGGCACCCTGGATGAGTTTTTTGAAATGCTGACCCTGGGGCAATTAGGAATCATAAAAAAGCCCATAGGCGTTTTCAATATTGAGGGATACTTCGACAAAATGATTGCCATGCTGGATTATTTTATTGAGGAACGCTTTATGAGACCGGAACACAAAGAATTGTTTTTTGTCAGTGATGACGAAAAAGAACTGATTGAACGCCTGAAAACCTTTCAGCCAAAAGAAACGGTAAAGTGGCTTGAAAATTTTAAACACACAAAATTTTGAAATGATCAAGACAGGCGCAAAAATCCTTGACGATCTTTCGACCGCTGCGGCCGGCTCGGCTCGTCAAAGGAAAAACCACAACTTTCACCGGGGTGAGCACGAAGTGCTTCAGCGTATGCTCAACGCCCTGTGTCCGGGCACATACATCCGTCCGCACAAACATGCGGATCCCGGAAAAAACGAAGTCTTCATCATCCTGCGCGGGAAAGCGCTTGTGGTTGAATTTGATAAGGACGGAAACATCAGCGACAATTTTATTCTGGACAAAACGTGTGAAAACTATGCGGCCGAAATACCTCCGGAGCATTATCACACCATAATCGCGCTGGATGCCGGCACGGTGGTTTACGAAATAAAAGAAGGTCCCTATTCGCCCGTGACCGATAAAATCTTCGCACCCTGGTCACCCGAAGAAGGCAGTCAGGAGGCAACATCATTTCTGCATAGAATTTTTGACGAAGTGGGTATAAGTTGTCAATAATTTGCCATCAAAAACAAATGCTATGAAAAAAACCCTGGTAGTAGCGCATCGCGGAGGAAGCCTTTTGGCTCCCGAAAACACCTTGGCCGCTTTCCGGCAGGCCCTGGCGCTGGGCGTTGACCGCATAGAACTTGACGTACAGCAAAGCAAAGATGGCGTGGTGCTGGTGATACACGACGAAAAAACCAACCGTACCACAAACGGGAAAGGCACTATCAGCGACATGAACTATGCACAACTGAAAGATCTGGACGCCGGAAGCAAATTTTCAAAAGAGTTCAGCAATGAAAAGATCCCTTTGCTGGATGAGGTTTTGTGCCTGATCAACGGGCAATGTGAGCTGCTGGTGGAAATTAAAAATCCCGGAAACATCAATATTGGCCTGGAAAAAAATGTGGCTGGCCTCATACAGCAGCACCGGGCTTTGGCATGGTGCACCGTGCAATCTTTTGAATACGAATCGTTGTACCGCCTGCATAAAATCAACGACCAAATCACCCTGGGACTGCTGCTTGACAAACCTAAGCCGGACACTTTAAAAAAATCCGCAGCCAATACCAGCTTCATCAGTGAAATAAATATAAACCGCCGCAGTGCCAGCGCCGCCATGATTGATCTGATACACCAGATGGAAAAGAAAGTTTATGTGTGGACAGTAAATAAGCCCGGGGATATGGTCCGGCTGATAAAAAACGGGGTTGACGGCATCATTACCGATGACCCGAAAACATTAAAAGCCTTGCTGTGTGGGTAATCCTGATGACTTTTCCACTTTGGTGAAAAAAAATATTCCAAAATAAAACAGCAACGATTTCATTTTTATAAAAAGTTGTATCTTTGCATTCCAAAATGCCACCTTAGCTCAGCTGGTTAGAGTGTCAGATTGTGGATCTGAAGGTCATGGGTTCGAATCTCATAGGTGGTACCAAAAAAAGCACCGCACCTTTTGGTGCGGTGCTTTTTGTTTTTATCTTCGTAAAAAATTTTTTACCATGGCTGACAAAAGAGGCATAATACCCAGAAAAATAAAAGGATTCAGAGATATTGATCCCAACCTTAATCAGTTGAAATGGAAAATCATTCACGCCGCCAGCAGCATATACAGGCTTTATGGTTTTGAACACTGGGACACGCCCATACTTGAATATGCTGATAATTTAGGCAAGTACCTTCCCGACACCGATACCATCGAAGAAGGAGTGTATTCTTTCAGAAATCCCGAAAAAGAACCGGTGCTAAAAACCGACGGCAAAGAACTCAGGGATGAATGGGACAAGGTTATCATGGAAAACCATTTCTTATCGCTGAGGTATGATCTGACAGCCCCTCTGGCAAGGCTATACGCCGAAAAACTCTGGCTCGACAGCCAGAAAGGAAATGTCAACTCGGCAAATGCTCCTTTGTTCCGAAGATATCAGTATGGACCGGTGTACCGCTACGAAACCAAGCTCGATCCCGGGAGGTTTCGTGAATTCTGGCAATTGGATTTCGACTCGGTGGGTACTTCCAACGTGGCCTCCGATGCCGAGGTCTGCATGATATTGTCTGATGCCATGGAAGCCATAGGGCTGAAGAGAAACACCTATTTGGTAAAAGTAAACAACCGTAAGGTGCTCAAGGGATTTCTGCAAAGCATAGGTATCCATACCGAAGCAGAAGAACAATCTATTTTACGAATCATTGATAAGACCGACAAAATTGGCATCAAAGGACTGACCGAAGAGCTGGGTGCCGGCCGCAAAGATGTGTCGGGGGCTTTTATCGCAGGGCTGAAACTCCCCAATGACAAGATAGATGCCATCCTTTCCTTTCTGAATGAATTTCACGATGCCAGGTCAAGAAGCGAAATTCTTGACCGGCTGTACAACTACCTGTCAAACTCCCCAACAGGTACAGAAGGCGTTGAAGAATTGGGCAAAATTGACCAAATACTCAACCGTCTTGGCTTTGATGAAGAAAGAATAATGTTTGAACCCACCCTCATCAGGGGCATGGGATATTACACGGGACCTGTCTTTGAAGTGGAATCAAAACAAACTTTTATCGACAGCAAAGGACTGGAAAGGAAAGTAGGCTCGATATGCGGCGGCGGAAGATACGACGGGCTGGTGGAACGCCTCATCGGGATAAAAGTGCCTGCCACCGGAGCTTCCATTGGCGTGGACAGGCTGGCCGAATTACTACAGTTAACCAATCAGTGCCAGTCGGATTTTAACGGGCCGGTATTTATTGCTGCATTCGACGATACCCTGGCCATGGAATATCAAAGGATTGCAGCCAGTCTGAGGGCACAAAACATTGAAGCAGAGATATATTATGGCAGCCAGAAAGGCCTGAAAAAACAACTGGCTTATGCTGATAAACGTAATAGCCCCTTTGCCGTTCTGATTGGCGAAAACGAAATCACCAAAGGTATTGCCACGGTAAAAGATTTAAGATTGGGCAAATTACAAAACGATATCCAGGATAAGGAAGTGTGGAAAGAAAAAGTGCAAACAGAAGTACAGCTCGACGAATTGGTTAACTACCTTATCAACAATCTGAAAAAGTGATAGTTGACTATCAGAAGCCCGACACGAAAAACCAACCCAACAAAACAAAAAAAACAGTTTAATCCTATGAAAGAAATAAAACTCACCGGAAACGACTTAACCCGGCAACAGGTAATTGATGTCGCTTATAATAACGCCAAAGTAGCTATTGATGTAAGCAAACTTAGTAAAAGCAGGGATTATATCACCAACAAGGTAACTCAGAAAAAAATCATTTATGGTGTAACCACCGGTTTTGGCTCCAATGCCGATAAGCTGATTGAAACAAAAGACACTCTGGATCTTCAGTTGAACCTGTTGCGTTCGCACGCATGCGGGGTGGGCACTCCTTTTAAAAAAGAAATTGTCAGGGCTATCATGGTAATCCGCCTAAACACCCTGCTCCGGGGTAATTCGGGTGTGCAGGAAAGCACAGTCAGGCAACTGGAGTTTCTGCTGAATAATGAAATCCATCCGGTCATCCCGGAACAAGGCTCGGTGGGCGCCAGTGGCGACCTCTGCCCTCTTTCTCACATGGCGCTTCCCTTGATAGGCGAAGGAGAGATGGAATATAAAGGCGACACCTTCAATACGGTTGATTTTTTAATGTCGGAAGAAGCTAAAAAAATAGGGTTTAAGAAAATTGAGCTGAGTTATAAAGAAGGATTAGCTCTGAATAACGGGACTACGGTACTTGCCGCTGTTGCTGTGGTGGCTCTGCACAAAGCAGAACAATTGCTTAAGGTAGGCACACTCTCTTCAGCACTGATTTTTGAAGGACTGTGTGCGCGAGACAGCGCATTTGCATACATGCCAATACACCAGGCACGTAATCATTCGGGACAAACAGAAATTGCCCAATGGCTTACCCAACTTCTTGACGGCTCAAAACTCATAAACATCACTCAAAAAAATATCCTGGAAAAACTCCTTGCAGAAAAACAAATCCCTGAAGGGATTCTCGATGATGTCAAAAAAGTATTGGCCGTTGAACAAGCTGATGAGCAGATACAAATTTCCAATTCGGCCATCGACCGTATGAAAGCCGAAGGAAACTATAAGCTTGCAAATATGCTAAGCTTTGCACGAAAAAAATGGAAGCCGCAGGACTCTTATTCCATTCGTTGCCTGCCGCAGGTTTTCGGAGCCAGCAAAAAAGCCATGGACCATATCATTTCGGTGGTCGATAACGAGCTCAATGCCTCGGTAGATAATCCATTAATATTTGCCGATGACGACAAGGTAGTTTCCGGCGGGAATTTTCACGGACAACCTATCGCTTTGGTTATGGACTACCTGAAGCTGGCTTTAGCCGAAATGGGTAATATCACCGAAAGGCAGATAGCAAAAATGGTGGATGCCAATACTAACGACTGCCTCGAGAGTTTTCTTATTTTCGGCACGGGATTAAACAATGGTTTGATGATACCTCAGTATGCCGCCGCCTCCATAGTTTCGGAAAACAAAGTGCTGGTGCACCCGGCCTCTGCCGATTCCATACCAACCTGCGAAAACACCGAAGACCATGTCAGCATGGGCACTATTGGAGCCAGGCAGGCCCTGCAAATTGCCGAAAATGTCGAAAAAATAATGGCCATCGCCATCATGACAGGGTTTTACGCCCTTACGATGCGCCTGAAGCAGTTTGAAGAGATGAAAATGGACCATATTCCGGAAAAAGTACTGTCGCCGGCAAGCCTTGATTTTTATTACGCCATAAAAAAATCAAACCAAGCCTTTGAAAACGGCAACTTTATAAGGACCGACAGGTTTCTTGCCCCCGAAATAGAAGCCATCCGCAAAAACTTCAATACTTTTAATGATATTGCCAATAAGTACATTCAATAAGGAGCCGATTTTTCGTGGATTGGTGAATAAGTTAAGTACAAAAAAGAGGGCGCCCGAAAGGACGCCCATCTTTTTTTTGGCAACAGTATTAAATTATTAGTCAATCTTATTCAGGCGCGTGGTCAACGTTTTACCATCAGAATAAAAACGAAGGAAATACACGCCATCCTTTAATGCCGACAAATCCATTTCGGGCTTATCGCCTATGTTGCTGATAGTGTAGATTTCTTTTCCCAATATATCCGTCAGGATTATTTTATCAATTTTAACACCGTTGAGGTTGATATTGATTATGTCCTTAGCGGGGTTGGGAAACACCTCTATTTTTGATAATTCATTTTCTTCGACGCCGGTAATGACAACGGTAAGTTGTTGTACGGTAGTATCGCTGGTGCAATTGTTGGTCGCTATCAGCATTACATCATAAGTGCCGGCAGAGGTGTAGGTGTGCGCCGGATTCGTACCGCCACTGTTGGTACCATCTCCAAAGTTCCACAAATACGATACGCCGTTGGAGGAAGTGTTGTTGAAATTTATGGTACTGCCATTTTGAGTATAGGTAAATTGTGCAACAGGCGGTGCAGATAAAATCGTTGCAGTAACTTCTGTGCGGGCGCTGCTGCATGAAGGAGATTCAATTTCCCAGTCATAATAGTAATAATATAAGTTTGAACCGGCATTGGTTCCCGTTATTGATATCTTACCTGCCAAATTATAAGGGAACGAAACTCCTGAATTATCGCGATACATATTTGGGTTTGAGGTGCCGGTGGCAAGCTGTAAACTGGTTCCCACAGGCACGTTAAAATTCAGATTTATCCTGCTTTCACCAGCAGGAATATTTACTGTAGTAGTCTGAATTACGGTGTTGGAACTGTTTCTAAGGTTAATAATCCTGTTACCCGCCGCACCTGCATATACTTTTACCGATTTTAAAACCACCGGTGAATAACAATCGAAAACAAGCCAATAACTATTATTGGTATGTAAGGTTGCCGCTGTTTCTTTGTTTACCTTACCCACATATTCCAGCGGAGGAACAATAGTTTGATCAACATAATAATTTGTGGTACTTGTAAGAGAAGGTGTCGTATAAGAAACCCCGGTAGTCAGCAGGTTGCCACCGGTAGCAGCATCATACCAATTCAGCGTTCCTGCACCTGTCGCGTTAAGAGTGACACTTCCCGGGCCGCAGCGTGATTCATCATAACCAACAGGTAACTCAGCACCAACAGTAATGTAAGCATTTTTGGTTTCCAGGTCATCGCCACACACGCCTGCCGAGGCCGTGAGCGTTACCGTATACGTGCCGAGTTCCGAATAACTATGGGTTGGGTTGGCCTCCGTGCTGGTGCTGCCATCGCCGAAGTTCCACAAATAGGTGGAAGTGTTGGTGCTGTTGTTGGTGAAGTTTACCGATAATGGAGCGCCGCAGGAACTGGTTACCGATGCACTGAAGTCTGCGCTGACGGGCAGGTTGCTTGCAGTGATACCCTTGGTCTTGCTGTCGTTAGCCGTGTTCTGGTCGGCGGCGCCGTTAGGCAGGGAAGTTGTAGCCGTAAAACTACTTGTTCCGGCAGGGATAGTAACTGCCTGAAGGTCGATGGTAACCGTTTGATAGCTGGCCAGGCTGCCTGTCCAGTTATAAATCTGCTGGCTGCCTCCGGTAATCTGATAGGTTACCCTGAAACTGGTGAGTGTATTAGTGCCTGCGTTGCGCACCGTAACCTGCGGCACCACATTTATACCCGTGCAACTGTATGTTCCTGTAGGATTGTTAATGCTTACCAGCTCGGCATCCAACGGGATACTGGCGGCATTCACAATCAGGGTTCCGATATAAGGTTGTTTGTTTTGCTTGGTAATAACCACATCCAGGGTGTCGGGCTGGGTGATGGCGTTGAAGTTCAGCGTGGTGACACCTCCGGCAGGAGCCAGTTCCGCATCAAGCAATACGCCAGCGGTTGATAAGGCGACTAATGCATCTTCTTCGGTATTTACCACCAAAGAGGTGATGCCTACATTTTGAGGGCTGGTATAGCTTACTGTGAGGGGATCGGGAACAGAGAAATAATTCATCACCGAAGGATCGCCCATCAGGTGATAGATTTCCCAGTAATACAACTTGTACGCCGAGGAGCTGCTGCTGGCCTGAACGGCGAGTAATCCGGCATACCTCATCTGATCGTTGGTGTAAGCCCATGAGGTCTTGGATTCACCATGATCGTGAAAAATGCAGTCGTAGGCTCCCAGGGCGCTGGCTGTATAGGTTGGATTGGCGACGATACTGCTGCGGGCTCCAACACCCCAGTAATAATCTTCATTCCAGTAGGAATAATTCGAGCCCCCGATATAGCCCACAGCTCCTTTGTTGGGATATGCCCTCAACAAGGCCTCCCCAAAACATTCCGTATCATTAAAAGTGTTTGACTGGCAACAGTTTCCCACCATTAAGCCATACTTATCGGTATTATACATACTGGCAATTTGCGTTGTCGAAAACCCGGGTTCTGACCATCCTGACGAGCCGCAATGTGCAGTATAATTAGCATAACCCACCCCTTTATACAACATGGCTCTCATGTTTGCCCCTGCAATTGCTTCGGTATTATTGGGACCAAGAACAGCATGGGCATAGATGCCATGGGCTGCATTAAAATAATTGGTGGTTCCGTAATTTATTTGCCCATTGCCGTATGTCAAATCATACGAATCATCATTACCTGCCACCATAACCACGGTGTCCATGTAAGTCTTTTTCGGCATGGTGTATTTCTCATACTGAAGGGTTTTGTTTACCTGGTTAGTAACATGGGTGGTAGTTGTAGCGCTGAACCGTCCGTAATAAATGTCCGGAATGTTATCACCAGAACCATCCATAGTAAAATAATACAAATCGGTCTTGTGGGTCCCCAGCGAGGAGTTATCGCTGTAAGTAGGTATTTGTGCGACATCGCCAACCAGCAGGACAAAGGTGGGTGCGGGGTCGTTGGCGGTGCCGGCATCATAAAGTCCCTGGATATATGTCTGGACCGTGCTTGTGGTTGGCGCCGACGTATAATACTTTTCAATCACATTAAAGCCTTTCTGACGTTTCCAGTAAACAAATGGTTTTAAAGCTGATTCGAATGAAGACAGCGAGATTATGACATATTTGATGGGGTATTTGGAAAGCGCATCTTTTGTGGCCGGCGCCGTATGGTTTATCATTTTATTGAGAGAAGTTTCAAAATAGGGAGAATAATATTTTGCCTTCATTTGTTCAGTCAATGCGATATCAGGGTGTTTGAAAACCACTTCAAATACCAGGTCATTATACACTTTCAGCATATTGGTAACGGGATTGTAACGTAATGGCGCCACTGTAATATTGGCAAACTGAACCCCGCGCATGATGCCGGATCTTTCCACGGTAACCATTTCAGCCTGGGTAAAAGCATTCGTCTGGTATGCAACCCTGTCGTAATAAAATGGTATTTCGCTGGGATCGGCACTTTTGGATACCGAAGGTTGTGACGGCATTATTTTTTGCATGATACCGGTGCTGCCCAGATCAATATCCTGTTCATTGTAACTGATGATGTTTATCTGGATTTCCGCACCATAAGGAATTTCAATTAAATTGCTATAAACCGGAAGCTGGGGTTTGCCGGCATCATATAGTGGTGAAAAGCCGGTAATACCGAGTTCAACAAAATTACCCTCCACCGTAGATACCGGCAGGGTTTTGATTTTTTGTACCGAAGTTTTTGCCTTAATTTTATAAGGACTTTTCTCCAGAATGGAAAATTCGGTCTTCGGGTTGTTCAGGTTAATTTCCACCTGAGCATAGCTGTTGAGCACTACTACGGCCATTAACAGCGATAAAACTGATTTTATAAAGTGCA
Source organism: Bacteroidales bacterium (assembly GCA_018004645.1). Taxonomy (GTDB): domain Bacteria; phylum Bacteroidota; class Bacteroidia; order Bacteroidales; family CAIWKO01; genus CAIWKO01. The sequence goes on along the minus strand of JAGNBV010000031.1, from coordinate 2,935 downwards.
TAGTTTTATGAAATTTTTTGCAATTTAGTAATTTTTGCAAATATAAGGAAACCCCCTATCCTTAACAATGCTGAAAAAATCATTAACAATAGATTAACATATCGAAATAAAACACCAATGGCGATATTATGTAGACAAAGCGTAAATGCAACTCATCAGGGGTATTGATGCAATAAATATCAGGGTAATCTTTAAAAGAATTATTTTTCTTTATCTTTGCACCTCATTTTAAGCGATCCAACAAATGAACAAAGGCACGTTAAATACTGTTATCGGGATACTGCTGATTTTTGGAATACTTGTCGGC
>JAGNBV010000031.1:0-2528 GCA_018004645.1 Bacteroidales bacterium | reverse complement strand
CAGGGTAATCTTTAAAAGAATTATTTTTCTTTATCTTTGCACCTCATTTTAAGCGATCCAACAAATGAACAAAGGCACGTTAAATACTGTTATCGGGATACTGCTGATTTTTGGAATACTTGTCGGCTATAGTCTGCTTACAGCCCCTTCAAAAGAAGAACGGCTGGCCAAATTTAAAAAAGATTCCACAGAATGGGCTAAAAGAAACCTGCAGTTGAAAAAAGATTCACTGTCAAAAGTCAGGGAAGACAGCATTCAAAAAATAATACAAGACTCCCTCAGCAAGGCTCAAGCCGCTGACACATCGGCCACGGCGGCAACCGACAGTCTCAGGGCGCTGCAAAATAAATTTGGAAAATTCTCCGCTTCGGCCATGGGCGAAAACAAACATTATATCCTTGAAGATTCATTGTTAAAGATAAAGCTTGCAGCCCAGGGCGGCGGCATCTCTTATGTAGAACTAAAAACGTACAAAACTTTCGATGGAAAGCCGCTCATTCTTTTCAACACCGACTCATCAAATTATTTTCTTACGTTCCTCTCGGGATACAAAGACCTGAACACCAGCAGATTATTTTTCGAACCTTATTGTGCAGACAAACGTTTTGCCGGGAAAGACTCCATTTTTGTCGGGAACAACGACTCGGTCAGCTTTGCCCTGCGCCTGTACGCAAACGAATCGGATTCGGCGAAAAGTGCAAAAAAATACATTGAGTATCTCTATACGTTAAAGGCCGGCAACTATCTTTTAGACTTCAGCATCAACCTCAAAAACATGCAGGATGTCATTGATGTGAACAGCACCTACCTGGCTTTCGACTGGAAACTCGACCTGACACAACAGGAAAAAAGCATGAAGAACGAGTTGATGAACACCAACGTGTACTTTAAACCCGCCGAAGATGATGTTGATTACCTGAAAGAAAATAAAGATGATAAAAAAGACAAACTGCCCAACATAAAATGGATTTCGTTCAAACAACAGTTTTTCTCTGCTACACTCATAGCCAAAGAAAGCTTTAAAGAAGCCACCCTGGAAACCGTCCAGCAAAAAGATACCTTATTCCCAGGTTACCTGAAAACATTAACTGCCTCGCTTACTTTCCCTTACGAGAACCAATCCAGTCAGAGCATTCCCATGTCGATATACCTGGGACCCAACAAATACAAGATACTCAAATCGTATGATCTCGATATGGAACGCCAGATTCCTCTTGGCTGGGGATTTTTCCTTATGCACTGGATCAACAGGTTTGCGGTTATCCCGGTGTTCAACTGGTTGGAAACCTATGGGATAAACTACGGAATTATTATCCTCATCCTGACCATCCTGCTTAAGATTGTCCTGTTCCCTATAGCCTATAAAACTTACTTATCGTCGGCACGTATGAGGGTGCTTAAACCCGAGGTGGACGAGATTGCTCAGAAATTTCCCAAAAAGGAAGATGCCATGAAAAAACAACAGGCCACTATGGCGCTGTATAAAAAAGCCGGCATCAACCCCATGGCGGGCTGCATACCCATGCTGCTGCAGATGCCCATCCTTATCGCCCTCTTCCGCTTTTTCCCTGCCTCCATCGAACTGCGGCAGCAACCCTTTCTATGGGCAGAAGATTTATCGTCTTATGACTCCATCTGGAACTTCCCCGGGGGGTTCTCCATACCTTTTTATGGCGACCATGTGAGTTTGTTCTGCCTGCTGATGACCATTTCCACCATTTTATATACCAAGCTCAACAACCAGATGATGGGAAGTACATCCCAGCCGGGCATGAAATTTATTATGTACGCCATGCCGGTGATGTTCCTGGGATTCTTCAACGACTTTGCCTCCGGTTTGAGTTATTATTACCTGCTGGCCAACCTCATCACCTTCCTGCAGATGTTCCTTTTCAGAAAATTTGTGAACGAAGAAAAAATCCATGCGCGTATTCAGGCCAACAAGAAAAAACCGGTGAAAGTCTCCGGCTTCCAGAAACGACTTGAAGAAATGGCTAAAAAAGGAGGTTATCCTGTAAAAAAATAATCCCTCCGGGAATTATTACAACATCATTTTTTACTATTCATAGCGGAATATATCAACCGAAATGCAGCGCGATTTTTTTGACCATCTCTTATAGTCCGGATACATACAATGAATTTGAATAAAAAAAATCCCAGTACAGTACTGTTGGGCTGGGCTATTTTGCTGGTACTTGTCCTGGTGTGGGGCAGTTCATTTATCCTGATGAAACGCGGCCTGGAACACTACTCCCACACCCAGCTGGCGCTCATGCGCATCAGCATTGCCTGTATTTTTCTCATCCCTTTTGCCATCTTTTCTATAAAAAAAATTAATAGAAAAAAGCTCGGTTATATAGCTTTGGTGGGCATTATAGGCAACGGCATCCCGGCCTTTCTGTTTGCCAAAGCCCAAACCGGCATTGACAGTTCGCTGGCAGGCATTCTCAACTCATTGACACCCTTGTTTACCCTGATAGCCGGCCTTCTTTTTTTCGGCTACAAAGCAAGATGGATAAACATCACGG
>JAGNBV010000133.1 GCA_018004645.1 Bacteroidales bacterium | reverse complement strand
GGCCTATGTGCAGATACCCGTTGGGTTCCGGCGGAAAGCGGGTATGTACGCGGCTTTCGTTTTTTCCTTTGGCAATATCTTCTTCAATGATTTGTTCGATAAAATTCAGTGTTTTTCCTTCGGAAGAAGTCGTCGGTTTTTTTGCTGTATTGTCATTATTTTCCATAAATGCGTTGTTAAAAAGAGAGACAAAAATAAACAATTACACTGTTTTTTGGCTAATTTTGCCACATCAAATAAAAAAATATGGGACGGATAATTCTTGACGACATGGAGTTTTATGCTTTTCACGGATGTATGGCCGAAGAACAGATTATCGGCGGAAAATTCCTGGTTACCATAAGCATTGAGGCCGATACATCAGTAGCCGAAGAAACGGATTTGCTGTCGAAAACCATCAACTATCAGGAAGTTTATGCCCTGACAAAAAAAGAGATGGAAAAAAAATCCAAACTGCTGGAACATGTTGCCTCCCGTATTGCATCGGCGGTTAAGAACCGTTTTTCGACCATCAGCCGCATCGGAGTAAAGGTCACCAAACTTAATCCGCCGGTAGGAGGAAAAATGGCCGGAGTGAGTATATATGTCGAAAAAACTGAATAAACAACAACATCCTGCTTCACATGCCGTAACCGTGAAAAATCGCACTATGTGGATATTTTTAACTATTGTTTTTTTAATACATTTCCTTGTAAACTTTTACATATTTATCCGGGGATGGCAGTCTTTATCACTATTTCCTTCTGTCCGTCCTTATTTTGCCACAGTGTTTATTTTATTGTTCCTGTCGTATATTCTGGCCCGTATCCTCGAAAAACACATTGGTTTTTCTGTTGCAAACATATTTAACCATGTTGGATCCGTATGGTTTGCGGCCATGTTGTATTTTTTTCTGTTCATACTGTTGTTTGACCTTTTGCGTACGTTCAACCACTGGCTGCATTTTTTTCCGGCCATCTTCATGGCGAATTATGCCAAAACAAAATTTATCACCATGCTATTCACCGTGGGTGCCGTGCTGTTGTTGATAACCTATGGTTTTATTAACGCCAATGTCGTCAGGGTTACCACTATGGATATGCCGGTAAAAAAATATGCCGGAAATCTAAAAAGTCTCAATGTTGTTATGCTATCCGATATCCACCTGGGGACCATCATCGGGCAAAAAAAATTGGGATCCATTATCAATAAAATCAATGAACTTTCGCCGGATATCGTTTTGCTGGCCGGCGATGTGGTGGATGAAAATGTGAAACATGTGATAAAACAAAACCTGGGAGCAAATTTCGAGAACATAAAATCCAAATACGGAGTGTATGCAGTCCCCGGTAATCACGAATTTATCGGCGGCGCCGATGCAGCGGTGGCTTATCTCGAAAAACATAAAGTGCATTTTTTGCGCGATACGGCCCTGCTTATTGACAATTCGTTTTGGCTTGCAGGCCGCAACGACAAGGATATGGCGCGCTTTAACGGAAAAGCCCGTAAACCGCTGGAAGCGCTTTTAGCCCCGCTTGATAAAAATTACCCGCTGATTCTTATGGACCATCAGCCTTTTTTTCTGGAGACATCGGCCGAAAACGGCGTGGATATTCAATTTTCGGGGCATACGCATAACGGACAGCTTTTTCCTCTCAACCTGATTACCCGCGCCATATACCACCCCGACTGGGGCTACAGAAAAATCGGCGATACCCACTTTTATGTATCATGCGGTGTGGGCACCTGGGGCCCTCCGGTGCGTATTGGCAATTATCCGGAAATTGTGAATGCAAAAATCACTTTTAATTGATTGGTTTTTTGTAAGGATTTATATTGATGTATTTAATGTGTGAATCAAGGGTTGAGAAATATGGGCATTTCATATATATCCACCAAGACACAAAGGCACCATGTTCCACAAAAAAACAAAGATATTTACCTTAATCAACTTAGTGCCTTAGAGCCTTCGTGGCAAAAATAGTTTTAATCCTTTATTCGTATTTAATGGTTATCGGTAAAAGAATTTTCACTTCATTATTTCAGCAGATAAAAACCCTTCTTAATAATTTACGTAAAAAGCTATAAATAAAAATCATATTAGTTTCACTTTAAAAAAATCATATTATTTTTACACCTAAAAGTAAAGACAAAATTTTTCGCATTGATAATTTAAAAAATTAACAGTTAAAAAAAATTAAATTATTTTTAAAAAATGTAAAATCAAAAATTTTTTATAACTTCGTTATTTAAAATTATTACTTTTGTTCGTTTTTATAATAAATAACAAATTCTTATACTATGAAAAAATTACTTATCATTTGTGTTATCTTTCTCGGCATGGCTTACATCAGTAATGCCCAGACAGCCGATAGAAAATGGAGCATCGGACTGCATGGAGGCTTAACCCAATATAGCGGAGATTTGGGTCAAAGTTTCTATATGGCCAACAAAGGCGCCTATGGCTTTGGCGGATTAAGCTTTTCGCGCTATCTCAACCGTTTCCTTGATATTTCTCTTATGGGAAATTACGGAACTGTGGGTTATAAAGAAAAAGAAAGCGATGAATTCTTCAGCGGGAACATGATCCACACAAATATTAACATTCGGCTTAAATTTTTGGGCAACGACAAATATAAATTGTCGCCCTACATCTTTGCCGGTGCGGGATTTACTCATTTTAACAAAATTAAAAACAACACCACCGATAATTATGTCAAGAAAGAAACCCTGAAATTTAACAACGCCGCCCGCCCTGTATGTGGCGTGGGTTTGACCTGGCATATGGGCGATGTGGTTAGTCTGCAGCTACAGGAAATGTTTATTTTCAGCGATTACGACCGCGTTGACGGACAAGTGGGCTGGGAACGTTATAACGACAATTACCTGCAACACAGCCTGGGAATTCTGTTTAAATTCGGCAAAGCAAAAGATACCGATAAAGATGGTATTGCCGATAAAGACGATAAATGCCCCACCGTTCCCGGACTTGCACAGTTTCAGGGCTGCCCCGATACCGACAAGGATGGTGTAATCGATGGTGATGATAAATGTCCGGGTACCCCCGAAGGCGTTAAGGTGGACGCCAAAGGATGCCCGCTGGATACCGATGGTGACGGCGTTGTTGATTATTTAGATAAATGTCCTGATGTAAAAGGTCTTGCCAAATTTGAAGGCTGCCCCGATTCCGATGGTGACGGCGTTATCGACAACGACGACCAGTGCCCCAACACACCCGAACGCGTAAAAGTAGATGAAAAAGGCTGCCCGCTCGACAGAGATGGTGACGGTATTCCCGATTATCAGGATAAATGTCCCGATGTAAAAGGACTGCCCGCCTATGAAGGCTGCCCCGACAGAGACGGTGACGGCATCCCCGACAACGTTGACAAATGCCCCGACGTAAAAGGCATTGCCGCCAACAAGGGCTGCCCCGAAGTGAAAGAAGAAGTGAAAAAAGTCTTCAATCAGGCCTTGCAGGGTATCAAATTTGAAACCGGCAAAGACGTTATCCGCCCGGTATCCTTCCCCATCCTTGACAATGTGGTGAAGATTATGAAAGAAAATAAAGAATACAACCTCATTATCAACGGCCATACCGACAATGTTGGCTCTGACGAATCCAACAAGATATTGTCCGATAAACGCGCCACTGCCGTGAAAAATTATCTGATCAATAAAGGTGTGGAGGCCGGCCGCCTGAAATCATTTGGCTGGGGCGAAGAAAAACCCACCGCCGACAATAACACCGCAGCCGGACGTACCTTAAACCGTCGCGTGGAATTTATTGTTGAATTCTAAAACATTCACGTTCCTTAAAAAAGAGGTTGCCAGGCGAGGCAACCTCTTTTTTTATGATCTGTCTGGAAATATGGAGTGTGATATTATACCCATAGCAATAAATATCCATAGGACTTATATTGAATTGAAAAATATTCCGGCGGCGGATAGTGTAAACTTTATTTCAATTTGGTATTAATTCATGTTCAAACATTATTTTGTACTTTTGTAGGCTTTTTAAAACTAATCTGACAAATACCCATGAGAAAAATTATTATTCTGAGTGTGATGCTGCTGGCAACAAGTTTCCTTACCTCTGCCCAAACAGCTGATAGAAAATGGAGCGTAGGGATTCACGGAGGGTCTTCGCAATATTGCGGCGACCAGGGACATGGTTTTTACCGTTTCGACAAAGGCTTTTATGGCTTTGGCGGTTTATCCTTTTCGCGCTACCTCAGTCGCTTTTTCGACCTATCTCTTGAAGGCAACTATGGCGGCATCGGATATTCCAAGGCCACCAACGGGCTTTTTCATTCTTCCTTGCTTTTTACTGATCTGACGGCACGTTTTAAATTTTTGGGGAACGATAAGAAATTGTCTCCTTATTTATTCTTTGGCCTGGGCTATATGCGATTCAAAGATAAAAATACCAGTGAAACCTGGAACAACCTGGGGCTTCCCTCTGCCGGTATCGGCCTGGCCTACCATGTGTTGCCTTACCTGAGCCTGCGTTTTCAGGAAAAATACATTTATTCCAACTGCGACAAAGTGGACCACATTTACCATAAAGCTGCCGACAGTTATTTGCAGCACGACCTGAGCGTGGCTTTTAATTTTGGCAAAGCCAAAGACACCGACCAGGACGGCATTCCCGACAGCAAAGACAAATGTCCCGATGTGAAAGGCCTCTTGAAATTCGACGGCTGTCCCGACACCGATAACGACGGAGTAACCGACGCCGACGATAAATGCCCCGGAACGCCCGAAGGCGTAAAAGTGGATGCCAAAGGATGCCCGCTGGATACTGACGGCGACGGTGTTGTTGATTATTTAGATAAATGTCCCGACGTAAAAGGTCTTGCCAGATTCGAAGGTTGCCCCGATTCGGACGGTGACGGTGTTATCGACAATAACGACAAATGCCCCGGCACACCCGAAAAAGTTAAAGTGGATGCCAAAGGATGCCCGCTGGATACAGATGGCGACGGCGTTGTTGATTATTTAGATAAATGTCCCGATGTAAAAGGCCTTGCCAATCTTGACGGCTGCCCCGACAGGGATGGTGACGGTATCGCCGACTACCTCGATAAATGCCCCGATGTAAAAGGTATTGCTGCCAACAAAGGATGCCCCGAAGTGAAACAGGAAGTTAAGGAAATCTTCAAAAAAGCATTACAGGGTATCGAGTTTGAAACGGGTAAAGACATCATCCGCCCCGCATCCTTTCCGATATTGAACAATGTCGTCAAGATCATGAAAGAAAACAAGGAATACAACCTGCTCATCAACGGACATACCGATAATGTAGGGGATGATGCATCAAATATGATCCTTTCACAGAAACGTGCCGATGCCGTTAAAGCCTACCTGGTAAATAAAGGCGTGGAAACCGCCCGTATGAAAGCATTCGGTTATGGCGAAACCAAACCTGTGGAAGATAACAATACCGCTGCCGGCCGTGCCAAAAACCGCCGCGTTGAATTTGTGGTAGAGTTCTGATTTTTTTAACAGATAAAGAAATGACCGATTAATGTTGATCGGTCATTTTTTTTATCGGCTTCCTGATAGTTTAAAACTAAACTTTAGCGCAATATTTTTCAAAGGATCTTCAAAAGCATAATATCCGTAACGGTAAAACACGCCTACCCCCATCTTCAGGTACGCCAGGTTAAACAGTTTTAAACGGGCCAGGTTGTCAAGAATCAATCCCGACTCAAAATACCATTCGTCAGGAACCTGAAAAAAATTATTTCCCGGATGTGCCCCCTGATCTGATAATTCACCATACAATATGCTTTGGCAAATGCTCAGTTCCGGCCTGAATTTTTTTATGCTGAACAAATAACTTCCGAACGAATGCCTGAAATGAAAAGCTGCATATTTATCATACGTAAACTCATCAACACGCATCGCCTGAAATGAGTTTCTTAAATAAAAGACAAAACTGGAACTATAGGACCCCCTGCCTTTGAACAGTTTCATGTAAGGCGCTTTTCCCCAGATATAGCCGCCTTCGGCCATAATAGTGGTTTTTCCCAGGTGCTTGATCATAAACTCTTTTTCTACAGCAATTTCCAGCTTGTCGTAGGCAAACTGCCCGCCCAGCAAGCCCCTGAAGCCATGAATATAGCTGACATACAAAATAGGATATTTTGTGCCCAGGGTATATCTTTTATTGAAAGCATCGATAAGTTTTTCATCGTAAGCATAGCGGA
>JAGNBV010000132.1 GCA_018004645.1 Bacteroidales bacterium | reverse complement strand
GGTATTTCAATTTCTCCCGGCTTGGTGATCAGGTGCCGAAACTCAAGATTTTCCGCCAGATAGCCTTGTTTGGTAAACCGCAGGTCGAAGTGCAGGCTGTCGTTATATTTTTTGTTTCCAAGTGATTTATAGGCATCGCCATTAGCATCTGTGGTAAGTGTATCGGAGGTACCTGCAAGCACGTCTTTCAATTCCACGATAACGCCATCGAGCGGTTGGGTTGTTCTTTCATCAACAACATGTATCTTCAGACTAACAGCGAATATCCTTTCGGGGTACAGGTCGGCCACAACTTCTTTTTTATCGCCGATATCAAAGGTTGAAACCTTGTTGGTGGCCTCTTCATAGGAATCTTCCTTTACCTTTAGGATGTAATTCCGGTTATAGTCGGCAGGGAAAGAAAAAGCGCCGTTAGAGTCGGTAACGGCCACTTCCATTAATTCCATATTCTCGTTCAACAGGTTTATACGTGCTCCCGGCAAGCATTTTTTAGTGTTTTTATCATAGGCCACACCTTTGATCATGATTGGATGAATGGCAAGACTATAAATATCCAGGTCGCCAAAGCCGGGGGTTCCGTAGCTGTCCTCGGCACGAACCGAAGCAAAATAGGCAGTGAGCGAATCCACCGGGGTGTAAAACAGGTCGTCGTCAGTGGTGTTTATAGGATAGCCAATATTTACAGGTTCGCCCCAGGTAGAGTCACTTTTCAGGCGGCTGTAAAAAATATCGTAGCCTCCCATAGTTTTATGTCCCTGAGAACAGAAGTACAATATTTCATCATAGAGCAAAAAAGGTCCGTCATCGTTATATTCGGTATTAATCGTGCTGCCGAGGTTTATGGCCTCGCCCCATTTTCCATCAGGATTTTTTGTGCATTTATAGATATCCAGTCCGCCCAAACCGCCTTTCCGGTCGCTGGTGAAAAATATGGTATTCCCATCAGACGACAGGCTGGCATGTGTTTCCCACGATTTGGTGTTAATGGGCGCCGGAAGTTTTTTGGGCGCTTGCCATTCCTTTTCATTATGATTACTGACATAAATATTTCCATCGCCACCATCGTCCTTGTAAATAAATAATTGTTTTTTATCAGGCGATAGGCTGATAGAGGCTTCATGGTCGGGAGTATTGATGGTTGCTATGTTGGTGGCTTCTGACCATTCAGAGTTTTCACTTTTTTTCGACAAATACACATCTTCAAAATAATACCCGTTATCTTCGATTAAATCGCCCACATTCACGCCCCTGCGTGCTGTGAACAGCAGGGTGTTGCCATCGAGCACAATAGCCGGCGAATATTCGGGGTAGCTGGTATTGATATGCTTTCCCAAATTTTCAACCGTGATAGGTATCGGATGGTTCACCATCTCACGAGCCACATGACACATAGCTATCTGGCGGTCGGCTTCTTTTCTCATATTTTTATCCGCTTCCACATTTTCATCCAGGAATGATTTAAATTTTTCAGTGGTTTCTATAGCTTTGTCCAAGTCATAATGGAGCAGATAGGCTGTTCCCAGATCAAAAAAAGCACGCAAGGGAGCACTTCGGCCTTCGGGATTATCCACATAGTCTTTGGAAACGCTGTCGGCAGCTTTTTTCAGGTATGGAATTGCATTATGTTTTTCGGAAGGCATATGAAGATAGCAGACACCTGCATGATAAGACATATTGGCATTCCCCGGATCAGCGTTTTCAAGTTTTAAAAACAGCGGTAATGCATCATGATAATTTTCCATGGCAAAGTAAATAAATGCCGAATCGAGCAATTGCCGGGTACCTTTTGTTTGAGCAGATGTAAAGGAACAGATAAACAATAATATTACGAGCAATGTAGCGCTTTTTTTCATAGTGTTAGTGTATTTATATTTTGTTTTGTTTTAAAGGATGGGCATAAAGTTTCACATCCTGTCCTGTAATTTCTTTATCACAAAGTATTATCAAGCGTTCTACGACGTTTCTGAGTTCACGGATATTGCCGGTCCATTGTATTTTCTGCAGTTCTTCGATGGCTGAGGGATGAACTTTTAACAGCGGACAGCCCTGGCTGCCGCAAATATCTTTGACAAAGTGGGTTACCAGCAAAGGAATATCTTCCAGCCGCTGGTTGAGAGGCGGTACCTGTATGAGTATAACGCTGATACGATGGTAGAGGTCTTCACGAAAATTCTTTTTGCTTATCTCCTCGTCCATATTTTTGTTTGTGGCAGCGATAACCCTGACATTGACAGGGATATCTTTTTCGCCTCCCACACGGGTAATTTTGTTTTCCTGCAGGGCGCGCAACACCTTTGCCTGGGCAGACAGGCTCATGTCGCCAATTTCGTCAAGAAAAATAGTACCACCGTCGGCCTGTTCAAAATCGCCCTTGCGCTGTTTTATTGCAGAGGTAAAAGATCCTTTTTCGTGGCCGAAAAGTTGGCTTTCTATCAGTTCGGAGGGAATAGCGGCACAATTCACTTCGATAAAAGGATGGCCGGCGCGGTTGCTTTTTTCGTGCAGCCAGCGGGCCACCAACTCTTTTCCCGTTCCATTTTCGCCGGTTATGAGCACGCGGGCATCCGTTGGGGCTACGCGGTCAATCATATCTTTGATCTGTTTGATGGCCGGCGATTCCCCAATCATCTCCCAGGTTTTGCTGATCTTCTTTTTCAGCACTTTGGTTTCACCCATCAGGGTGGACTTGTCCATGGCATTACGCAGGGTAATCAGCAGGCGGTTCAGGTCGAGCGGCTTGGCGATATAATCATAAGCGCCCAATTTTATTGATTCCACGGCTGTTTCGATATTGCCATGACCTGATATCATCACCACCGGAGTGTCCGTTTTACTCATAATGGCCTTGAGCACCTCAATACCGTCCATTCTCGGCATTTTTATGTCACACAGTATGACATCATATTTTTCTTTGTCAACAAATTGCAAGCCTTCGGCACCATCAGGAGCATCGTCAACCTGATATTTTTCATATTCGAGGATTTCCCGCAGTGTGTTGCGGATACTTTTTTCATCGTCGATTACTAGTATTTTGGGCATTTGGAGAAGGGGTTTAGACTGTTAGGGGTTACGCTGTTAGAAGGTTGTGGGGTTATATTAGTTTTTTGTAACGGATTCTTTTGGGGGCCAGGTCTCCTAATCGTTTTTTCTTATTTTCTTCATATTCCGAATAGGTGCCTTCAAAATAATATACCTGTGAATCGCCTTCAAAAGCAAGGATATGTGTGGCAATACGGTCGAGGAACCAGCGGTCGTGGGAGATGATGACGGCACATCCGGCAAAATTTTCGAGGCCTTCTTCCAGGGCGCGGAGGGTGTTGACATCAATATCGTTGGTGGGTTCATCGAGCAGCAGCACATTGGCTTCCTGGCGCAGTGTAAGAGCCAAATGGAGCCGGTTGCGTTCTCCGCCTGACAGCACTCCGGCCTTTTTTCCCTGGTCGGGGCCACTGAAATTGAAACGGGAGACATAAGCCCTTGAGTTCATGGTACGATTTCCGAGAATAATATTTTCATTGCCTTCGGAGATGACTTCCCATACATTTTTTTCGGGGTCAATATCCACATGGGCCTGATCTACATAAGCAATTTTTACTGTCTCCCCAACTTTAAAAATTCCGGCATCGGGTTTTTCCAGTCCCATCATCAGGCGGAACAGGGTGGTTTTGCCAGCACCGTTAGGGCCAATAACGCCGACAATACCTCCCGGAGGAAGCATAAATTCAAGGTTTTCAAATAATAATTTATCGCCGTAGGCTTTGGACACCTTATGGGCTTCGATAACCACATCGCCCAGGCGGGGGCCGTTAGGGATAAATATTTCGAGTTTTTCGTCTTTCTGTTTAACATCCTCGTTCAGCATGCTTTCGTAGGCTTTGAGCCTGGCTTTGCCTTTTGCCTGGCGGGCTTTGGGAGCCATACGCACCCATTCCAGCTCACGTTCGAGGGTTTTGGCACGTTTACTCTCGGTCTTTTCCTCCATCTTCAGCCTGTTGGTTTTCTGCTCCAGCCACGAAGAGTAGTTGCCTTTCCAGGGGATACCTTCTCCCCTGTCGAGCTCGAGTATCCAACCAGCCACGTTATCGAGAAAATAGCGGTCGTGAGTAACAGCGATAACAGTCCCTTTGTACTGCTGCAGATGTTGCTCCAGCCATTCCACCGACTCGGCATCGAGGTGGTTGGTAGGTTCATCGAGCAACAAAATATCCGGTTCCGAGAGCAACAGTCGGCACAAGGCCACACGACGGCGTTCGCCACCCGAAAGGTTTTCAACAAGGGCATCGCTTTCAGGACACCTCAGGGCATCCATGGCGCGTTCCAATCTGTTGTCAAGTTCCCAGGCATCATGCTGATCGAGCAATTCCGTAAGTTCTCCCTGACGGTTGATGAGCTTGTTCATCTCGTCATCCGACATAGGTTCGGCAAATTTATTGTTGACTTCTTCGTATTCTTTAAGCAAATCTACAACAGGCTGCACCCCTTCCTGCACAATCTCCCTGACGGTTTTGGCATCATCGAGCTGGGGTTCCTGCATCAGCATGCCCACCGAATAACCGGGTGAGAAAACCACTTCCCCGTTGAAAGATTTTTCGATGCCTGCAATTATCTTCAACAATGTTGATTTCCCGGAACCGTTAAGCCCTATTACACCTATCTTGGCACCATAGTAAAAGGACAGGTAAATATCTTTCAGTACCTGTTTGTTTGGTGGAAACGTTTTGCTGACGTTCACCATGGAAAAAATGATTTTTTTGTCGTCTGCCATGTAATAATAAGAGTTTATACGCTTTTTCTTTTAAAAAGTTCGCATTTTGTGTAAAACAAAAATACAAATTATTACCAGACCTAATAACCTGTGCGCAAATAAGATTAAGATTATTAAAAAAATTATTAGGTTACAACAATCAAAGCCCTGATTATCATTTACAAATCAAAATATAAGAATATCTGCCTTGATTATTTTTCTGAAATAAAAGTCAGTAATATTACCTATTCTTGGGATTTTTACTTCGCCATCTTTTTAAAATCCTCTTCCAGCAAGGCATCAGGTTTGCCGGTTCCGGTCTTATAATCGCCGAAATACAGGGGTTTGCCTTCTTTTACCGTGATGATAAACTTATAAACCGTACTGCTCGCGCTTTGTGTTTCTTCAGGCCCTACCTTATGGAGAATTGCCACCTGTGGATTCCCATTTTTGATGGCGGTTTCAATTTCATCAGTGGTAACAATTTTCACAGCATAGGGATAATATTTTTTAATCTTCTCCAAAGTATTGACATCGGGGGCAAGGTCGTTTTTTACCAGCCATAGTTCATAATTTTTCATTTCCGCCGCATTATCATCCACCATCTGCCGTATATCCTTACCCTGATTTTTTTGTGAGTAACTGATAAAATAATCAATGAATTTTATCAGCACCGGGAACCTGTATTCATAAGATTCTTCGTCCACCTCGGCATAGGAAACGGGCACAATACACAGCTCAGGCATCTTGTTTAGGTTTTTGGAAGCATCGCCCATGGTAAGGTTAATAATTGAATAATCAAACATTTCATTTTTTCCCATCTGGGCCTGCGACACAAAGAGGAACGAGCTGCGGCTGTCTCCCATTTTCTTATCAAATTCTTCATAGGTAATCACTTCGTATGGAGTAATCTTCCAAACTCCGCTAAACCCATCGCCAACAAAGGCATTGAATGCCGAAAACGGGTTATCCTCAAGAACCACATAAGTTTTGCTTTTCAGGAATGCATCCAACTGTTCTTTGTCGGGGGATTTAATCTGTGCCAACATGACAAGAGGCAGGCAAATGAACAATAGGCCTGCCGGAATAAAATTTTTCATGGGTAAACTTTTTTTTGAAAACGAAAAAACCTTCTCAATATTACAATTTCAGTACAAATCAAACTTATGTTTTGTAGTTTTGTAAAAAAACTCATCCTTTAAAACACAAAAAATGAATGTTCGCGAATTATTAGGCAAAGACCGTTTTGCAAGATTGCTTGGCATCGAGCTTCTTGAGGTTTCGGAAGGCAAGGCTATTTCGAAGATGGAAATCCGTGACGAACATCTCAACGGTGTTGACATTGCCCAGGGCGGCGCCATTTTTACCCTGGCTGATTTTACGCTTGCTGCAGCAGCTAATTCGCATGGAACCGTTGCAGTTGTTATTAATGCCAACATCAATTTTATCAAAGCTGC
>JAGNBV010000131.1 GCA_018004645.1 Bacteroidales bacterium | reverse complement strand
TCGAGGATGTAGTATTTTTTTGAATAATTAGCCTTGATGACATATAAAGGATAATCGGCAATCGACAAGGCTTTAATGCCATCGGTAACCAGTCCTACGGGCGGGTTGTCGATGATTATAAAATCATATTTTGTCTGGAGATATTTCAGCACCTCGTCGGTATCCTGACTAAAAATCAATTCGGAGGGATTGGGCGGCACAGGCCCTGCCGTAATAAAATCAAGATTTTTTATGGCACTGTGTTTTATGCACTCATCTATTTCGGTTTTGTGCGAAAGTATAGTGCTCATTCCTTTATGGTTGTCCACTCCAAAGCCAATATGTATCTTGGGTTTTCGCAAATCCAGGTCGATTACCACCACTTTTTTATCCGAAAAAGCAATGACACCGGCCAGGTTGATGGCAACAAATGTTTTGCCTTCGCCTGAAATAGTGGATGAAAAGGCGATAATCTTTGGCCCTATTTCATTGTTCAAGAACTGCAGGTTTGTTCTGATTGACCGCAGTGCTTCGGCAATTAACGAACGGGGGTGTTCGTCAACTATCAGCTGGGATACAGGTATTTTTAATGGATACCGCGGCACCAAACCAATAACGGAGATGTCGGTATATTTGAATATATCGTTGAGGCTAAGGATATTGTTAAACAAAACATAGCGTACAATAATAATTGCCATGCCCAAAAACAACGACAAGGCAACGGCAATAATGTATATGGTATTTCTTATGGGAGAAATAGGCTGGGTGGGAATGCCGGACCGCTGTAATATCACATTTTGTGAAACATACCCGGCTTTTGCAAGCTGAAATTCGGCCTTTTTGTTTACGAGTTGGGTATAATAGGATTCGTTTATTTTTGAAATACGTTCGAGGCTTGCCAAATCCACAGGGTTATAGCTTTCGCCGTCTACGCCCAGTTTGCCCTGATACAGGGCGATTTTTTCTTCAATTTCTTTTTTTCGTTCATTCAGATTGATATTCAGGTATTCAATACTTTCCCTTATCAGTTTTTTCTGCAGAGCGATCTGATAGTCCAATTCTTTTATCTGTCCGCTGTTTTCGGTAAGGTCATAAAGCAACTTTTCGCGGGTGATTACCATCCCCTGTAACGACGTAAGCAGCGAGGATATAGATCCTCTGAAATCGCTGCCGGAAGTCAACACTATCAACCTGGTCAAATCGGAGTTGCTGGCCACTTTGATATTTTTTTCTATCTCCTGCAGTTTATTCGATTCAAGCTCAATTTCCACCAACTGATTCTGATAATCGTTGAGCCGCGAGGTCAGGGAAGGCAACAAGTTGCTGGTTCCAACAGAATCGATACCGTAAGATTTTTTAAAATTGATGATATCTTCCTGTGATTTCACAAGGGTATCATAGATAATATCCATTCTCGACTCGATAAACTCGAGCATTTTGTTGGCACTTTCGGCCTGTTTTTCAATATCGTAGCTTTGGAATTCTTCGGCAATAGTATTGACAATGGCGGTAGCTTTTTCGGCGCAATTATCCTGATACCGTATCATAATGGTATTACCTGCCTGATTTAAAGGCTCCACATGGAGTTTTGAAACAATCTGCGGAATAATCTGGTTAGGATTATTGATTATGAAATAATACTTTTTATCGCTAAGAAATCTACGTTCTTCTTCGAGACGGGAATAATTGATATTGGCGAGGGAAACATCAATTTCGGGAAAAACAGCTTTGGATGTTAGCGGTATTTCCAATTTTTGTTCGTTACCTTTTTCAATTTCATATTTCAGCAAACACTTGGCATTATCCTCAAACTCTACAGATATCGGGATGCCATAGATTGCGTCCGATTTGACAGTGTACTCTACCCTGTACGGAGATGTTTGAAACTGCTCATAATCCAGGATGGTACCTTTTTCGAAATATGACTCGGAAAGAGGCAATTTTTCAGTTACCCTTTGAAGAAAAACTGCAGAACGGATTAGCTCAACCTTCTTGGCCATAAAATTATCTTCTTCGTATGAGCCAACAAGGCCAAACATGCTTCTGGCTTCATCATTGCGGTCGATTTGGATAACAGCGGAAGTTTCAAAAAGCGGCAGTGTATATCGTAAATACAAAAACGCGATAAGCAGGCCCATTATTAAAAACCCCACAGGAAAATAAAAGTTTTTCCTGAAAATATATAAGAATAGCTTTAAGTCTATCTCGTCATTTATCGGTGATATTTTTTTCTTTTTGGCCATTATTGTCTAACAAAAACCTGATAAATCATTAATAATGAGGTCAATAAGGAGGTAAAAGGCGCCAATGCTTCCAACAGCTTTTGAGGCACTTTAGCCCGTGGTTCAACATAAATGATGTCGTTGGCCTGCAACACAAGGTCGGCTTCGGTCATTCCCCGCACAGTTGAAAGGTCGATTAAATAAACCTGTGGATTTCGCAAATCGCCCCTGATAAGTTTTATTTTATGTGCTTTTCCGTCTTTGATACCTCCAATTTTTGCCAGGGCTTCAAAAAGGGTTGTATTGGTATTGTCGAGAATAACTACCATGGGTTCGCTACCTTCTCCGCCCGGAAAAATTGTAACTCGGCTATTGGTAACTTTTATCTGAACAAAGGGATTGTTGAAATACACTGAAAATTTTTCTTCAAGCATTTTTTCGGCTTCACTTATAGATTTCCCGGCAATAGGTATCCGGTTTAAGATTGGGAGTTTTATCTGTCCGTCGTATTCTACCAAATAAGTCAACTGACTGCCAACCTTATCGCCGCTCACCGGGTCGACCATTTTTTCTCCATTATTAGTCAGAATTCTTATTTCCAGTATATCATTAGGAGCAATTCTATACTCTTGTTTTCGGAGCGAATCGGGAAAAACCGACACGGGATAATCGCCTTGCCGCAGCATCTGATAAGGCATAAATACCTTACAACCAGAAGCAAACACCACAAAAACAAGCAAGTAGCAGATATAACGCTTCATTATTATTTTTTTACAAAATTAATATTTTATTGCTTTATTTGACTATGTAAGCAATTCATTATACAAATTTTTCATGTCGGTAACCAACCTGTTGTAAGAAAATTTTTGATAAACATATTCCCACCCAGCCATACTAAATTCATTTCTCATTTGTTCATCCTCAACCAGCGAAAGCAATTTTTTCTGGTAATCGCCCGGCACTTTATTGTCTGATAGCAAGGCTGTGTGCCCGGGTATGACAATGTTTTCGATACCGCCGACATTGGTTGTAATAATGGGTTTTCCGGAGGCCTGGGCTTCGATTAGGCTCACCGGTGTGCCTTCATTTAACGAAGTCAGGGTAATGATGTCCATGCCGGCATTCACCACATCCACGTCTTTAATCCAGGAAGTGAATGTTACCTCCGCTTTTCTTTTTTCAATGGTAAAGTCAACGGTGCTCAGTCCCAACTCACGACATTTTTTCATCATGTTAATTTTTTCTTCCCCATCGCCAACAATAAATGCCCTGATTCGTTTTTCCGATTTATCGACCACATGCTTAATGCCTTCCAAAAAAAGGCTATGATTCTTTATTGGAACTATTCTCCCAACGATTCCAATGGCAATCTCATCCTCGTCAAGGAGATAGTCATTCCGAAAACGCATACGTTTTTCCTCCTTGTTTTCCCGGAACCGGTCAAGGTCAAATCCCAGGGGAATTACCCTCACTTTGTCTTCGCTGCAAATCCGGTATTTGTGCACCAGATCATCGCGTTGAATAGGACTCAGTGCAATAATTTTGGTGGATTTTCGGGCCAAAGCACGTTCAATATGCTGATATAAATGTGATTTAACACCACTAAAATAGGCATCAAAAACATGGCCGTGAAAAGTATGAATTATCACCGGAACTTTCATTTTATAGGCCGCCCTCCTGCCTAATGCTCCTGCTTTGGAGGCGTGGGTATGCACGATATCCGGCTTGTAATCTTCAATAAATTCACAGATTTTTCTTAAGGCGACAATATCCTTTATTGGATTTATGGAGCGATGCATCTCGGGAATTGTTATGGGAACGATTCCCAGATTCCTGACAATAAATTCCGAATTTTCTTCCGATTCCTCTTTCATGCCCCCTATCAGCAAGGTCTGAAATTCAGGACACATATACCGGGTCAGGTAGGCCGCATTGTAAGTGGGCCCGCCAAGATTAAAACGATTGATTATTCGTAAAACTCTCGGCATTTTTTTAGATTAGTTTATAAAATATTTTTTCCACCAGTATTGAAAAACTATCAGGGCCCAGACCTGCGCATGCACATCGCCGGGGTTGTTAGTCTGTAAACGTGCTTTAAGTTTTTTTGTTTCAGCAACTTCAAAAATATTCTGCTCAACGATAAAATCATCATTTAACAGATCGTTGTTGATAAGCGGAAACAATTCATTGCGCAACCACGACAGCATGGGGACTTCAAAACCGTGTTTCGGACGGTGGTAAATTTCCTCAGGCAGTATATCCTTAAATGCGTCCTGCAAGATTTTTTTTCTGATATTCCCCTGAATCTTATATGCGGCAGGCAATGAAAAAACGTAATCGACCAGGCGGTAATCCAGAAACGGCGTTCTTACCTCCAGGGAATTTGCCATAGACATCAAATCCACTTTTGTAAGCATATCATTCACCAAAACGTGCTTCATATCAGCAAGTAGAACGTCATTCAAACTTCCTTTATGAGTAATGTTCGAAATAATACTTTCTTTGCGCCTCAGGTATTCGATATTATTCACCGTTCCGCATAACATTCGTCCGGCTTCCTGTCCGGTAATGAATGAGCACCAGCGCCAGTAACGTTCTTTTTCGGACAAATTCAGGCCGTTAGCGTATTTGGCAGCCTGCCTGAATTTGTTGAACAAGGCGGTATCGCGCGACTGCGGAAGGAGGGTTATTAATGGTGCAGCGTATTTTAGAAGTTTTACTATGCTGTTGGCGTTTCTGATCCTGAGTTCGGCTTCATGTTTGAGGTATCCGCCGAACAATTCGTCGGCACCATCGCCCGATAAGGCCACCGTAACATGTTTGCGGGTGTGCCGGCTTAGGATATACACTGCTATGGCTGACGAATCAGCAAAAGGCTCATCAAGATAATCCAGCACATGATACAAGGCGCCAAAAAGATCATCATTGGTAAGGGAAAAAACAGTGTGATTGGTTTTGAATTTATTGGCTACAATTTGCGCATAGGACGTTTCGTCAAAAAAAACGGCATCGCTAAAGCCAATAGAAAATGTGTTTAAGTGTCTGGTAAACTTTGATGCCAACGCCACAATAACTGAAGAATCGACGCCCCCGCTGAGAAAAGCGCCTAAAGGCACATCGGAAATCATCCTTTTTTCTACTGCATCCGTCATCAGATCCCTTACCCTGGCACAGGCGGTCTCGTAATCATCCATGGTATTGCCGGCACGCGGTTGGTAAGGTATGGAATAAAACCTTTTTTGTTCGACCACACCTTGTTTTATCATCAGATAAGTGCCAGGTTCGAGTTTCACCACCTGGTTTATCATTGAAAAATTGGCCGGTACGTAATTCATCTGAAGGTATGCCAAAAGAGAAACAAAATCAAGTGCTTTTGGGATGCCCATGGCCAGCAACGCTTTCATTTCGCTGGCAAAGCAGAGTCTTTCATTATCCTGGTATATCAGCAGCGGTTTAACACCCATACGGTCGCGGGCAATAAACACAGTGTCATCCAGGTTGTCGTGAATGGCAAAAGCAAAAAAACCGTTGATTTTTTCAACGCAGGCAGGCCCTTCAAGCATATATAAATGCAACAACACTTCCGTATCGCTGGAGGACTTCAGTTGTATTCCGCTGGAAATGAGCTGATCGCGATAAGTTTTAAAGTTAAAAAACTCCCCGTTAAAAACGATGGTATACCTTCCTGATTCATCGGTAAAGGGCTGCGAAGCTGCATCGGAAACATCAATAACGGAGAGCCTGTTGTGACCGAAAGCGACATTTCCTTTTACATAAACCCCATTATTATCAGGGCCCCTGGTTTTCATTGCAGCAACAGCTGCATGAATGTTTTGCAGACAATTTCTTTCTGCCTCAATGAAAGCTATAATACCGGAGATTCCGCACATATTCGCGAAGCCTTATATATGAATCACTTCGCCATAGGCCGCCGCCACGGCTTCCATAACCGCTTCTGACATGGTGGGGTGAGGATGTACCGCCGTGAGAATATCGTGAGCCGTGGCACCCATATTACGTGCCAC
>JAGNBV010000130.1 GCA_018004645.1 Bacteroidales bacterium | reverse complement strand
GAAAAAGATTTTGATATTCTGCTTAACATCGATACCACGCATAATCCGGCGCTTACTTATGCCACCGCATTGTCGAAAGCCAAACTTAAAGTAGGAGTATTCTCTGAAAAAAACAAAGATTATTTCGACCTGATGATCTCGCTGGAAGAAACGCCGGAAATCCCAAAATTGTTGGAACAAATGATGGAGCATATTGCCATGTTCGCTACAAAAAAATAATATTGTTCGTAGTAAATTGTTCCCGAAAAATTCCTTATTCTTTTCACCAAATATTATTTTCATATCTATAATTATTTATATAATAATTTCCATGAATAAATCGATGGAATAAAGGCTACAATAGTTTACGGTTTTCCGTTCCTTTTCCTCAAAATAAAAAGTCAGGAGATCACTCTCCTCACCACTTTCCTATAAAATATTTTTAGCAAAATGTATTGACAAATCAATATTTTTTTGTACTTTTCGGCCAAATTATCCATACGTATGAAAAAATATACATATTATCTGATTCTTTTAGTAATATCCTTCGGGCTTAAGGCTCAAAACACTGATACAGAAAAACTTCAGCAGGCATTACAGATACTACAGACGCGCGGGGAAATCGTTGTAAAATTTAATATAACCACCAAGGCACAAATAAACGAAGACCTCACCAACATAATGTCCATCGACCATGTAAAAGAACTGCCCAACGGGCAGGGTTACGAAGTTCGGGCATATGCTAACCTTCAGGAATTTCAGGCATTTCTTACAAGAAATATCCCCTATGAGATTATTCCGAAAAATATACCCAAGGCGCTGACGATGGCCACTACCGTTGCCCAGATGGCAAACTGGGACCGTTATCCTATTTATAGTGTGTACGAACAAATGATGGCCAACTTTGCCACTAATTATCCTGCCTTGTGCAATATCGATACCATCTTGTCCACTACCCCATCGGGAAACTACCGGATACTGGTGGCCCGCATTTCGGATAATGTTAACACCCCGGAAAATGAACCCCAGCTATTGTTTTCCTCATCTATGCACGGCGATGAAACCACCGGATATTACCTGATGTTACGGATGATTAACTACCTATTGACCAACTATGGCAGCATCCAGCAGGTAACCACGCTGGTGAACGGCGCGGAAATATGGATATGCCCGCTGGCAAACCCGGAAGGAACTTATTATAATTCATCGCCTGCCGGCTCAACCGTTGCAAATTCAAGAAGAGGGAACCTGGCAGGAGTTGATTTAAACCGTAATTATCCCGACCCCAGGGATGGACAAAACCCTGACGGTTATGCCTGGCAGCCTGAAACTGTTGCTTTCATGAATTTCGCGGATCTGCATCATTTTAATTTTGGCGCAAACTTCCATGGTGGCGCCGAAGTAATGAATTATCCCTGGGACACATGGACAACAACAGGAAATTCAAATGCAGACCGTTTGTGGTGGGAACATATCTGCACTGACTATGTAGCTACAGCAAGACAGGTAAGTTCTTCATATATGTCCGATGCCACTGTCGCTGCAGATGGTGTTACCGAAGGCGGCGACTGGTACGTGATTACCGGTGGACGCCAGGATTATATGAATTTTTATAAACAATGCAGGGAAGTTACCATAGAACTCGACGATGAAAAAACCACTGCTACTGAAAATTTGCAGGGAATGTGGAACATCAATTACAATAGCCTGTTAAACCTTATGCAGGAATCACTTTATGGTGTGCGCGGAGTAATTACAGACTCCTGTAGCGGACAACCCATCAGGGCAAAAGTGTGGGTAAACAGTTACGATCAGGTAAACGACAGTTCACAGGTTTATTCAGCATTGCCGGTAGGAAATTATCATAAGTATATGATTGCCGGCACATACAGCATTACGTATTCGGCGCCTGGCTATACATCAAAAACAGTCAATAATGTGGTTTTGGCAAACAGCAGCGCCACCGTGGTAAATGTTAGCCTTGCTCCTGCTGCCAGTCCCGATGCGCAGTTTGCAGGAACCATTACCGACAAATGTTCAGGAACAGTTCAATTTACAAACACATCAACTGCTTCCGACAATTTTGTCTGGTATTTTGGAGACGGCTCCACCTCTACCCTGGCCAACCCGTCGCATAGCTATTCCAATAACGGAACATATACGGTAAAACTAAAAGCATTTAACTGCAAAGGGATTGATTCTTTGGTTAGAACCAGTTACATTGTCATCGCTGATATGGCTCTGACACCTTCGGTAACAAACGGGTCCAACTGCGGACCGGGGACAGTCAGTTTATCTGCAACCGCATTAGGAACTGTCAAATGGTACGATGCTGCCTCCGGAGGCAACCTGATAAATACGGGTACAACTTATAACACACCCTACTTGTCGAATACTACAACCTATTATGTTGAAAACGACGAAAGAGGAAATGTAGAAACTGCGGGTAAAACATTTGTCCAGAGCGGTGGTGCCGGAACGAGTACGGGAGAGCATTACCTGATTTTTGATGCCTACACGTCCCTGACGCTGATTTCGGTAAAAGTGTATAACACCTCCACCAGTACAGTATCAAAAACTATCGCTTTAAAAAACAGTTCCGGAACTATAATCAACGGACAGTCCATCACCGTAAGCATTCCCTCGGGACTCAGCACGGTAAGTCTAAATTTTGCCGTACCTGCCGGAACAAACATGAGACTGACATGTACAAGCGGTGTATCCCTATACAGGCACAATTATGGCGTAAGCTATAGTTATACAACACCCGGCCTTCTGTCAATAACAGGCAGTGATGCAGGAAGCACTTATTATTATTATTTTTATGAATGGCTTGTTCAAAAAGACGCCTGTGTAAGTTCAAGGGTACCAGCTGTTGCCAGCATTCTCACCGTGCCAACAGCAGGATTTAGCAGTTCGGTAAGCACGTATACGGCTACTTTTACCAACACTTCCACAAATTCCACCGGGTATGCCTGGAATTTCGGCGACGGAGGCACCAGCGCCCAACAAAACCCGGTACATACCTATGCCACCAGCGGCACTTACAACGTCAGGCTAATTACCACCAATGGCAGCTGTTCCGACACCATTTACCACAATGTTACCATCACTGCAGGCAGCAATTACTCCATCACCGGAAAAACCCGTTACCTTAGCAAAGCCACCGCAGGAATTGCGCCCGGAATGCCCACCTATAATCCGGCTATTTATAATATAGGCAAAGTCCTGGTAATTTTAAAATCATCACCTGCCGGCATCGAACTGGCAAGGGACACCACTAATTCGCAGGGAGTATTTCAGTTTAATAATGTCGCTAATGGCAACTATATTTTGTCTTACGACAAGTACACCGCCGATACCATGCAAATGTGCAACGATGTCAATGCCATTGATTTGGCTATTATGAAATACCTTGTCGGGCACGACACCACCTCAGATCCTTCGAGGAAATTCTCGGCCAAACACTTAAAAGCTGCAAATGTTGACAATAATGCCACCATAAATTCTATTGACATTGCCAGGATGTCGGCAAAAATAGGACAACCGTACAGCGCTTCAGCCAATTTCCCGAAAGGAAACTGGGTAGCTTTTGATACGGCCGTTACTGTTGCCGGAGCAAACCTGAACCTCACACTGAAAACTATCGGATACGGCGATTACAACGCGTCAAGCACCAGTTACAAAGATTCGGTCAACACATGGAGTACGGCTAAAAATCCGGAAAAGAACACTATCCTGATTTCATCCGAAGAAACCTCGGTAATCAACGACCCATCCTATGTGGAGATTTCACTGACCAGCAGCAACCTGATAAGCGATTTTGCAGCATTAGGCCTGGAACTGAATTATTCAGCGGAAGATTATAAGCTGGTTTCGGCGGTTATGCCAAATAATAAAACAAAAGGAACACCGACAAAAATTAATCCATCCCTCGAAGAGATAATTGCAGAAAACAATGATTTACTGGTTACCGACTATAATGGCGTAATCAGGGTGGTGTATGCCACTACAAATATTTTTGATATCAAGGCCCATGATACGGTAATTACCCTGGGATTTATTTCACGAAATGGCATTAATCCGGGCATGATAGATATCATCACATCGGGCACAGGCGTTATTGGAGACCAATATGGCAATGAGGTAACAGATGCTTACCTTATAATGCCAAAAATATTTTTGCAAAATGATGCCAACCACCAGGAAACTCTTTATTTTGAGGGGCACCCCAATCCGGTAAACGACAACGCCACTATTCTGTTCAACCTACCGGAAAACGGCACAGTAACGCTGAAAGTTTTTAACGCTATCGGTGAGCAGGTTGCCATATTGATGAATGAAACCTGTCAGCGTGGTAAAAACCAAACCGAGTTCTCTGCCAAAAATCTTCGGGATGGTTTCTACACCCTAAAACTCGAATTTGCAGGGTCGGAAAAATCAGGTTGCCACATTTTGAAAATGATTGTGCAGCACCGGTAATTACAACAAATTTCATTCTGAAAAATGTTTTGAAACCTTTCAGATGTTGCTAAACGTGATATTTAATTTCATGATTATTCTTTCTTAATATGTTTAAAAACATGTAACTTTGTTATCCAACCATCCGTTTATTTACAGCTTTTTTCGCTATAAAATATTCCCAGAACCAATGAAGAAGTACCTGACATTCATACTCACCGTAATACTTTCGGGAAGCATTACGGCTCAAAAATATTATACCGGGCAGGCACCGGAAGCGGCACAGATTCTTAAAACACGCGGAGAAATCGTGGTTAGTTTTGTTGTTAACGAAAAATCACAAATCAACAACGATCTCACTAAAATATTGTCTATCGACAATGTGAAGCAGCTTCCCGGCGGACAAGGATATCAGGTGCGTGCGTATGCTAACCAACAAGAATATGAGGAATTTTTGAGCAGAAATATTCCTTATGAAATAATTCCTAAAATCATACCCAAGGCATTAACCATGGCAACCACTGTAGCCGAAATGACTAACTGGGACAGGTATCCAACCTATAGCGTTTACGAACAAATGATGGCAAATTTCGCCATTACGTATCCGGGCCTGTGCGACATAGACACCATTCTTTCTCCTACCCCTTCAGGAAATTATAAGATTCTGGTTGCCAAAATATCCGACAACATTAATACGGCCGAAGACGAACCGCAGTTTTTATACACTTCATCCATGCACGGCGACGAAACCACCGGTTATTATCTTCTGCTTCGCCTGATAAATTATTTATTGTCAAATTATGGTTCCGATGCACAGGTAACTAATCTGGTTAACCATGTTGAACTATGGATTTGCCCACTGGCCAACCCCGACGGTACTTATTATATGTCAAACCCTGCAGGAAGCACCATAGCCAACTCCATCAGGTATAATAAAAATTTTAAAGACCTGAACAGAAATTATATGGATCCTATTATTGGGAACCCCAACAATAGCGGTGATTTTTTTAATTATCCCATACAACCCGAAACATATGCTTTCATGGATTTTGCTGATGCACACCATTTTAACATGGGAGCAAATTTTCATGGTGGTGCCGAAGTGATTAACTATCCATGGGACACCTGGGAAACATCCGAAAACCCCAATGCTGACGCCGCCTGGTGGGAACGGGTTTGCTCGGCCTATGTCGCCACAGCGCGGCAGGTAACCAGTTCGTATATGACTGATACGTATACGGACGGTGTAACCGAAGGTGGCGACTGGTACAAGATTACCGGCGGAAGGATGGATTACATGAATTATTTTAAACAGTGCCGTGAAGTCACCATGGAGCTGGACGATGACAAAACTACGCAAACACAAAATCTTCAGGGCATGTGGAATCTCAATTACCACTCTTTGCTGAATTTCATAGAAGAATCTCTTTACGGCCTGCGCGGTATAATAACCGATTCGCTAACCGGTTTGCCCATCAGGGCAAAAGTTTGGGTAAACGATTACGATCAGGCCAACGACAGCTCACAGGTGTATTCGGCATTACCCGTTGGCAATTACCATAAATATATGAATGCGGGAACGTACAGCGTAACCTACTCAGCACCGGGCTACCTGTCAAAAACGATCAATAATATTGTGCTGATTAACGGACAGGCAACCACGGTCGATGTGGCCTTATCTCCTTTTATTCAGGGAATAAAAAATGAAGTTTATCCCGTTTTCAGCATATTTCCCAATCCGGCTTATGATAAAATCACCATTACCAGATTAAGTAATAATTCTTTACCAATACATATTGACATTTT